>JAJUHI010000128.1 GCA_029267955.1 Sporobacter termitidis
GCTCCTTGTGGATGTAGTTTTTGTTCGTTTCCTCAAGGCTCTCGTCCTTGCTGACCGAGATGTTCAGCCGCCCGTCTTGAAGGGACACGCTGACCTCGTTTTTCGCGACGCCGGGGAGCTCGGCCTCAACCACATAGGCCGCCCCGTTGTCCTGCACGTCGATTTTGAAGGTATCGGCGGCAAGGCTGCGCCGGAAAGGCCAGCCCTCCGCAAAAAAGTCATCAAGCATGTTTTCAAGCCGGAAACCGGTACCGAACAAATCCGAATTTCTTCTATTGAAGGGGATAAGTCCTGCCATGATCAACAACTCCTTTACATTTTTTAGCAATTTTGGCACTCGACACATGAGAGTGCTAACCCTTGACTTATTTATAACACAAAACGGTGTTGCAGTCAAGAGTTCCTTGGACAAATTTGTAAAGAATTTGTTAACATAATAACAATGGATTCGTGGGGAAGATGTTGGCGGGTTTTTCCTGTATGACGAGAAACGAGACAGCCGCGGTTTTGCCGCCGGCGTCGGCCAGGGCGGCGAAAAAATCACGGTTTAAGTGGTTTTCATAATATTTTTGCGCTATTTTACATGGCGCGGCCCGGGCTGTCCAGCGGCGGTTGGGATGGCATGTTTTTGTGGACTTTGGCGGGGCGGTTGGATATGATAATAAAAAACGCGGCGGATTTGAAAGGAGAGACGGCGGTGCGGCTTTTTTACGCGATCAATTTCCCCAAGGAGGTCAAGGACAAGCTGGCGGACCTGCAAAACGGCCTTCGCCGGCAGCTGGCGGCCGGGCGCTTTACCCTGTATGACAATCTGCACCTGACGCTGGTGTTCATCGGGGAGGTCCCGGAGCACCGGGCGGGGGCGCTTTTTGACATTGCGGACGCGCTCCGGTTTGAGCCCTTTGAGCTGTGCATCGAGGGATTGGGCAGCTTCCGGCGCGGCGGCGGCCATATCCTGTGGGCCGGCGTCCGGGAAAATGACCGCCTCCAGGCCCTGTACGAGCGCCTGTCCGGGGATGTCCGCGCCGCCGGCTACAGCGTCGAGGCACGGCGCTATACGCCGCATCTGACGCTTGTTAGGGAAGCGAAATTCCGACCGGGCGCCGCCCCGGCGGCGCTGCAGGCCCCGGCCGGCCCGATCCATACCACCGTCACAAAGGTCAGCCTGATGCTGTCGGAGCGCATAAACGGCCGGCTGACGTACACGGAACTCCGCTGAAACCGGAAAAAACCGTGTAAAACGCAGAAAATGCGTAAGGCGCATAAAACCCGCCTGTCAGGGAAGCCTATCCCCGGCGGACGCAATAAAAGCGGAAAAGGAGCGCGGTCAGCATGGCCAAAAAGGACGCGGGGAAGGCAAAAAGGCGGGGGACCGCCGCCGGTACGGACAATAAGGGCGAGCCGGGCCAGAACCTGCAGAAAACGTACAATCCCGATGTTCGGGACTGGGAGCACCGGAAGGACCGGCTGCGGGACACTATTTAAACCGGCAAGCTTCAAAGCCTGCATGTCAGCTTTATGCTGCGCATGCAGGCTTTTATGTCAAGTGTCGTGCTTTGGCGTCGGCTTTGACTCCGGCGGCGACGCCGTCCGCCGCTGGCCAAAACTGCAGTAGTCGTTGTAGCCGAACAGGCGATATCTCCTGAAAAATTCATTCTGGCACAGCACCAGCCCGCACTGGAAGGCGTTGACAACGCCGTACTTGCAGTCCTTGCAGTAAACGATGTCGGGGGAGCGCCGGTTCCAGGCCTCCGCGGCCTCCTGGGCCGTCTTGTACCACCGCTCTCCAAACGGAATGCCGCACTTGTAATTGGTGTCAACGACACGGTATGAATTTGAATGAACAAGCATTTTCGCCTCAGACCCGCAGAAAGGGCAGGGCAGGAGGGTAACATCCATATGTATCTCCTTTCGATGTGGGACGCACGGGTGAGAACAGACCGTCTGTTACCGTATATGCTGACAGCGCCCGGATTGCCACACCGAAGAGCGACAAAAGCCGAACCGGGGGACGGTTCGGCTTTTGTAAGGCGTTTTTACGAGCGGCGTTTGCGCGCTTTGTCCAGCAGCATGTCCAGATTTATATCGACGCCGATCACGCCGCTGATTTCCTTATGCTCGTCGTAAAGGGGCAGGGAGAGCGTGACGCACCTGTTTTTCGTAATGCCGGATATGTAGATGCTGGAGACGGTGCTTTCGCCGCGGATTGCCGAGAGGAACCAATCGCGCATGGCCGCGTTGGCGATGCCCGCCTTGGGGATGGAGCAGATAAAGCGGCCGGTCCGGTCGTTTGTCCAGATGGCTTCGATGATTGGGTACCGCGACTTGAAGCGGCCGAGCAGCGCGGCGTGGCGGTCCGGGTCCTTGCCGACGGTGATATCGGGCTCCGTGCACAGCGCGTCCCGGATAATGGGGAGAAAAGCCTCGCATTCGGCTTTTGCCGCCGCGTCCAGCTTCTCCCGATGGCCGTCGGCGCCGCCGCCGGTGAGGGCGTTGAGCTCTGCGGCGGCGGTTTTGAGCCTGGCTCCCATGTCGGAGATGTTTTCGTTGCTTTTGCGCTGGCTGAGGGCGGACTGATAAACAAGGGTGACATTGTCGTCGGTTTCCATGATCAGCTTTTCGATCCGGTCGACGCCGTTGCCCATATCCAGTGCCAGCCGGGCCTCCGTCGCCGATATGCTGCTGATCCGGTCCACCATCCCGATCACCTCGGTAAAGGACTGATGGATCAGGCTCAGGTTCTGCTCGACGGCTTTTGTGTTGCGCACCCCTTCGCGGACGCAGCCGTCGTTTTCCTTGACGGCGGTATAAGCGGCCATGACGTTTGCCTGGATGGCGTCCACAAGGTCGCCGATGGATTTGACGGCGCTGTCGGTCATCACCGACAGGTTCTGGAATTCCTTGGCTACAACGGAAAAGCTGCCGCCGCCTTTTCCGGCCCGGACGGCCTCCACCGATGCGTTGACGGTGATCAGACGCATCTGCTTTGAGATGTCGCTGATTTTCTCGATGATCGTGCGTATATCCGCCGAGGCGGTGCGGAGCCGTTCGATGCTGTCGGCGGCCTTGCCGCTGGCGCTTTTGATTTTGTCCATGACGTCCACGATGCCCATGATCTCGGAGATGCTGCTCTGGATCGTGTCAAAGGAGGCCCTTCCGGCCTTCTCCATGGCTTCGGCGGTCTGGAGGGTATCCTCCGCGTTGGCAATCATGTCCTTGATGGAGACGATGGTTTCGCTCAGGCTATCGTTGACGTCGGCGGTCAGACTCTTCATCTCCCGGATTTGGTCGAACAATACCCGGGAAGCGTCGTTGTTTTCCTCAATGGTGACGCTGATTTCCTGTGAAACGGCGCTGATGCGGCTGGATGCCACATTCAGCTCGTTGGACAGCTTCGTTATCTGCTGTGTAAGGCGCTTCTCCCGATGCCTTGAAGACAATACAAGCGCTGCCGACGACAGTAAAAGAACGGCGGAAAACAGTAAAATATCAAATGGCGGGGGCGCCATGTTAAAGTATAAAAGGACTGCGGTTAAAACGATCAGTGCAAAATGAATGCCGGCGAGTATGTTCTTCATAAAGCCTCCACTCCAATAAAAAAAGAGCTTAAAAAGAAAACCCATAGGTTTTCCTTTAAGCTCCTTTGCTTTGACACATGATAACAGCTTTTCCGGCGGATTGCAAGGTATGATTTGTAAAAAACCTATGGGCGGCAGCCGTTACATGTCACAACAGACGCCGGCCGGCCATATATATTAGCAGCGGGTAAAATTGTTCACCCGCGCTAAGAGACCGACATATGTCAGGAGGCGGCATCATGAAAAGTGAGGAAATACCCTTAAATCAGCTGCCCATCGGGAAAAAAGGCTTTGTCTCAAGGCTCTTGTCCGACGGGGCGACCAGAAAACGGCTGCTGGACCTCGGCATCATCGACGGGACCGAAATCCAGCCGCTGTATAAAAGCCCGTCGGGAAACCCTGTCGCCTATTTCGTCCGGGGCGCCGTCATCGCCCTGCGCTATGACGTGTCCGACAGAATCATGGTCACGGCCGCAGGATAATGAAGCGGGGATGTGAACGGCTGTTTCTGTACATATCGGCAGGTGGCCGTTCACGGTCCCGTTGAAGCTATTTCGCGTAGTTGATGCGGGACTGTTTGTAAAGCTCCTCCCGGAAGGCGGGGGACAGGTTGAAGCCGCCGTTGAGGATGGAGGGCTTGTCGGGTCGGCAGAACTTGTCGGCATAGGCTCTCGCCGCGGCGCGCTGCTCCTCCTCGGAAGCGTTGGGGTCAAGCTCAGGGGGGATAACGCCGATGAGAATCTGGTCGCCGTACAGCTCGTAGGCCTTCTCCGTATCGTTCATGGGCTGGCCGCTCCAGGAGTCCCACCCGCATTTGATCATGTTGGGCACCTGCTTGAGGTTCTGGCCGCAGCAGTGGAAATCCGCGTACCGGCCCTTGCTGTGGATAAAGTCGGTCAGCCGCCGCATATGGGGGACAAGCATCTCCTCCACGATCGCCGGGGAGAAGAAGGTCTCCTTCTGCGATCCCCAGTCGTCATGGACGTTAAAGCCGTCAATTTGCGGGAAGTAGGTCAAGAACTTGTCATACAGGCGTATGTACAGGTCCGTCAGCTTTTCAAAGAAGGCGTTGACGGCGTCCTTCTGGTCCTCGTCGTACAGGGCCATAATAGCGCCTTCAAAGTCCATAAAGGAGATCAGCCGCTCAAACCAGCCGTTGAGCATGGAGCACATGATGAAGGTGCCGGGCTTAAAGTAGTTCTCGTTCTTTTTCGCCTCGCCCTCCCAGTCCCAGCTGTCGATATCGGGCCAGACGACCTTTTCGGGCCATTCGTTGGCGTCGGTCAGAAAGGGCTTGCCGGGGCGGACCATGGAGCCGCCGGCCTGGGGAACGTACTCCCATTCAATGCCGAACATGTCCTTGCCGCCGCCCTGCTCGGGCGTCATGTTGTTGGCGTCAAAGACAAAGGCGCGGGCCACGTTGTCCGGGTAAACCTTCGGGGTGAAAAACCCGGTATCCATGCCGCTGATCTGCCAGATGGGCTTTCTCTGGTAGGTGGCGATGACCGCTTCCCTGGGCGTCACGGGGTAGTCGTACACGGGCACCTGCATTCCGAAAAATCCGGGGACGAATTTGACGTTTTCGATTTCCTTGGGATCGAATGGTATGCTCATTGTGTTTACCCTCCTTGTTTGAGATGTTCTAACCGGCATCTCTGACGGCCATTATTAGGCTGATTATATATCAGTATTTATTATATTGTACAATAATTTTTAATATGGCGTTATAACGTTATAAAAATGGCATAAAAACGCCGGGAAATCCGGCGGCCGCCGGCGCCGTTATGCCCTTATGGCGAAAAAAATCCCGAAACCGCGTCGGTTTCGGGATTTTTAAACCAGAGGCCTTTAGAACAGGATCTGTATCGGCAGGCGGGTGATGTCCTCGGGCTTGATGCCGAAGACCTCCACGCTGTATTTGTCGATTTCTTCGGTCAGGACTTGATAAGCGCCCGGATAGACGGAGCCGGGGCCGCCCTGGGTGATGCAGGGGATGAAGTACTTGCTGCCGCACTGGTCGAGGATTCTCCGCGCGGCGTTCCGGCAGTCCTCTCTGGTCCAGCCGGGGAAGTCCATGGACTTGTTGTCGATGCCGCCCATAAAGCTGATCTGGCCGCCGTATTTTTTCACCAGCTCGGGGACGTTGTTGGATTCCATGCAGCCCTGCCAGATGTCGATGCCCATTTCGATCATATACGGCACCAGCGTGGCGGCATAGCTGTCCGCGTGGTGGATGACAAGCTCCGCGCCGTGGTCGTGGCAGTATTTATAAATCTGCTTGTAGGGCTCCACAAAGAACTCGGCGAACATATCCGGGCTCATGAAGGTGCTCTTCTCGCCGCCCCAGTCGTCATGATGGAAGATGGCGTCCGGCTTTAAGTGGGTAAAGATGCCCTCCAGAAGCTCCAGCTCCCAGTCGACGAGATACTTGATCAGGTCGTGCATCTCATCCGGGTACAGAGCGTAATACTCGAGGGCTCTGCTGATTTCGCACAGATGATGCGACTGCTCGAAGAGGCCCGGCGCGATGAAGGTCGCCTTGTAGGCCTGGGTGCCGTCCACAGCGTCATACTGGGCTTTAAACTGGGCCCACTCCTCGTCGGTGAACTTCAGCGGCGGCGCGTGCACGTAATCACGCCAGTGCTGGATGTCCTTGACGACGATTTTATCCGGTGTGTGGACGGGGAAA
>JAJUHI010000129.1 GCA_029267955.1 Sporobacter termitidis
AAACAGCCGCCATTATGAGGCCGATGAAGATACCGTTATATTAATCGAGGGCGTTTTGCTCTTCCGGCCGCCGGTGCTGGATTATCTGGACGGCACGGTATTTTTGGAGATATCCTTTGACAAGGTCCTCGACCGCGCCCGCGTCCGAGACGTGCCGAAATACGGCGAAGAATTTTTGCAGAAATACATTGACAGATACATACCGGTGCAAAAGCGCTATCTAGAGGAACACAAACCGCACAGGATTTGCGACATTTTAATCGACAACAACGATTATGACAACCCGATGGTGATTGATGATTTTGTAAAGTCATTATGATGACGATGCCAAAACAATCAATGCATAAAAACACAGCAACAAGCCGGCAGCGTTTTGCTGCCGGCTTGTTGCTTGTATAATTAGATAACGCTGTAGAGCAGGTCGCCGTAAGTGGGGAAGGGCCAATGCTTCTTGGAGGTGAGCAGCTCCAGGGCGTCGGCGGCGCTGCGGACCTCCGCCATCGCCGGGATGACGAGATCTTTATAGCTGAAGGCCTTCTCGGTAATATCGGTGAGCGCCTCCGTCTTCTCAAGGGCTTCTTCGAGAGCCACGGTGTTCTTCCAAAGCGCCGTCGTCAGCGCGCTGATCTTTGATATCAGCGTTGTTTCGTACGTGACGTCGGCCTCGTTGCCCATCAGCGCCTTTTTGGCGTTGGCGGTTTCGGCGAGCTCCTTCGAGTAGGCGGTGACGGCGGGCAGGATGCGCGCCTTGGACATCTTGGTCATGGTGACGGCCTCGATGTTAAGTACCTTGCAGTACTTCTCCATGGCGATGTCATACCGGGAATGCAGCTCCGTATGGGAGAAGACGCCGTGCGTCTCGAAGAGCTTGACGTTTTTCTCCTTCAGCAGATGGGGCAGGGCGTCCGGCGTCGTCTTCAGGTTGAGCAGGCCGCGCTTTTCCGCCTCGGCAACCCACGCCTCGTCGTAGTTGTTGCCGTTGAAGATGATGCGTTTGTGGGCCTTGAGCGTCTCCCGGACAAGCTTCTGGAGCGTCGCGTTGAAGTCCGCGGCTTTTTCCAGTTCATCCGCGAAGATTCTCAGGGACTCGGCAACGGCCGTGTTGAGGTTGGTGTTGGCCTCGGCGATGGACATGGCGCTGCCCACCATGCGGAACTCAAACTTATTGCCGGTGAAGGCGAAGGGCGAGGTTCTGTTGCGGTCCGTCGTGTCCCTCGGGAAGGGCGGCAGCACGTCGACGCCGATTTTCATCAGGGTTTTTACCTTGGCGTCATAGGACGAGCCGTTGGTGATGGATTCAACAACGCCGGTCAGCTCGTCGCCCAGGAACACCGAGACAATGGCCGGCGGCGCTTCGTTGGCGCCCAGACGGTGGTCGTTGCCGGCGCTGGCGACAGAGATGCGCAGCAGGTCCTGATATTCGTCCACAGCCTTGATAACGGCCGCCAGGAAGAGCAGAAACTGGGCGTTTTCATGGGGCGTTGTGCCGGGGTCTAAAAGGTTGACGCCGGTATCGGTGGCGATCGACCAGTTGTTGTGCTTGCCGCTGCCGTTGATGCCTTCAAAGGGCTTTTCGTGCAGGAGGCAGATCATGTCGTATTTCTTGGCGATGCGCTGCAGCAGCTCCATCGTCAGATGGTTGTGGTCGACGGCGATATTCGTTTTGGAGAAGATCGGCGCCAGCTCGTGCTGCGCGGGGGCGACCTCGTTGTGTTCCGTCTTGGCAAGAACGCCCAGCTTCCAGAGCTCCTCGTTTAATTCGTTCATAAACGCGGCGACCCGGGTTTTAATGGACGCGAAATACTGGTCCTCAAGCTCCTGACCCTTGGGCGGTCTGCTGCCGAACAGCGTCCGTCCGCAGTAGATAAGGTCCTTTCTCTTTTCGTACATGGCCTTGTCGATCAGGAAGTACTCCTGCTCCGGGCCGACGGTTGACACGACGGAGCTGGCGTCGGTGTTGCCGAACAGCCGGAGGATACGCATGGCCTGCCTGCTGAGGGCCTCCATGGAGCGCAGCAGCGGGGTCTTGGCGTCCAGAGCTTCGCCGGTGTAGGAGCAGAACGCCGTCGGTATGTAGAGGGTTTTGCCCTTTACAAAGGCGGCGGAGGTCGGGTCCCAGACGGTGTAGCCGCGAGCCTCAAAGGTGGCGCGGATGCCGCCGGAGGGGAAGGAGGATGCGTCCGGCTCGCCCCGGACGAGCTCGCTGCCCGAAAACTCCATTAAAACGCGCCCGTCGTTTGTGGGTGCGATAAAGCTGTCGTGCTTTTCCGCGGTGATGCCGGTCATGGGCTGGAACCAGTGGGTGTAATGGGTGGCGCCCTTTTCAATGGCCCAATCCTTCATGGCGTTGGCCACCACGTTGGCCACGCCGATATCCAGAGGCTGGCCTTTCTTGATGGTTTGCTGCAGCAATTTATATGTTTCCTTGGGCAGTCTCTGCTTCATGACGTGGTCGCTGAATACCATACATCCGAACACTTCGTTTAAATTTGCCATATAAATCTCCCCAAAAATTAAATCCAATATAAAAATAACGGCATTGGCGCACCGACATACGGTGGCACCTTTGCCGCTGTATGGCCAATATTATATACGCCCTTTTTACCGTTGTCAATCACAGAATACACATTTTTTTAATTAATTGCAAGTTTAAATTGGTGATCATGCATTTTATCGTTACATACAATAAAAAACCAGCCTTAATTTTGGACGAAAAATGGTGAGTTATGCTAAAAATGAAATATGGGATTCATAAAACTGCAAAAATGGGGACGTGTTCTTCTTTTTGCCAAAGCGTCTGACGGGGCGCGCCGTTATCCTTTTGACATCCGGGCGGGAACACCGTATAATACCGCTGAATAATTTTAAGAAAGAAGTGCTTGCAATGCCGGATATCGGTCTGAACATTCTGCAAAACACGCCCCGGCCGGGCGCGCTGACCCTCGAATTTGACAACCCGCCCATGAACCAGTTTACCACAGACCTGTGGCACGCCCTAGCCGCGGCCCTCCGCAACGCCCGGCGCCACGACAGCGTCCGGGTGGTCATCCTCCGGGGGGCGGGGGAGCGGGCGTTTTCGGCGGGGTTGTCCATGGATATGCTCGATACGCTCCACTGCGACGAGGACGCGGCGCGCATTTACAACCTCGGCTACGAGGTGCGGGAAGCCATATACGGCCTTGGCAAGCCCATTATCGCCGCCGTCAAGGGCAATTGCGTGGGCGGCGGCTTTGAAATTGCCCTCTGCTGTGACCTCATCTATGCCATGGAGGGCGCCAAGTTCATGCTGCCGGAACTGAACATCGGCCTTGTCCCCGGCTGCGGCGGGGCCATCCACCTGGCGCAGAAAATCCCGGCCAACAAAGCCTTTGAGATGCTCCTCTTCAGCGAAAAAATCACCGCGGAGGAGGCTGAGAGCCTGGGGGTTGTCAACGGGGTTTTCCCGAAGGAGACCTTTGATGCGTCCCTAAACGCCGTCGTCGATAAGATTCTGTCCAGGCCGCCCCTGGCCGTCCGCGCCCTCAAGGAGCTGATGCAGCATGCATACCTGTCGGGCGGCGAAGCCGCGGCCCTGGCGGCGGAGCGCCGCATGTCCGTCGACCTGATGGCGACGAAGGACTTTAAGGAGGCCGTCTCGGCCTTCCGCGAAAAGCGGACGCCCGTTTTCACGGGGGAATAAACGCCGCCCGGCGCCCTGTCGGGGATATGACCGGATACATGATTTATATTTTGATTATCCGATATGCAGGGAATAGTAATGGATAATCGTTATTTAATGAGAGAGGGACTTGTGTGGAAAGCAAACTGAATAAAAAATACGGATTTTTGACCGCTGTCTGCATGGCGGTGGGGATTGTCATCGGCAGCGGCGTCTTTTTCAAGGCCGAGGCGGTGCTCAAGGCCACCGGCGGGAATATGCCTCTGGGTATTGCCGCCTGGGCCGTGGTGGGCCTTATTATGATCGTCTGCTCGCTGTCCTTTGCCACAATGGCGTCGAAATATGAGAAGGTCAACGGCCTTGTGGACTACGCGGAAATGACGGTGGGCAGCCGGTACGCCTATTATGTGGGCTGGTTTATGGCGGTTATCTACAATCCCGCCCTGACGTCCGTGCTGGCCTGGGTCTCGGCGCGGTACTTCAGCGTTTTGGTGGGCTGGGATGTCACCGGCGGCAGCGCCATGGCGCTGGCGGGCTTTTTCCTGGTGGCCAGCTATGCGTTAAACACGCTCTTGCCCGTGCTGGCCGGCAAATTCCAGGTGACCACCACGGTGATCAAGTTGATACCGCTCCTGCTGATGGCCGCGGTGGGCACGGCGGCGGGGCTTATAAGCGGCATGACGACGCAGAACTTTACCCACGTTTTGGCCGAGCTCCCCGCCGGCGGCAAAGGCGGCGGGCTTTTTGCCTCTATCGTGGCCGTGGCCTTTGCCTACGAGGGCTGGATCATTACAACCTCCATCAACGCTGAGCTGCGGGACGCGCGCCGCAATCTGCCCAGGGCTTTGGCCGTGGGGGCGTTGATCGTCGTCTTCGTCTATATCTTTTACTATATCGGGCTGGCCGGCGCCGTCCCCATGGAGAGCCTGATGGAGAGCGGGCAGGCGGGTGCAAAGCTGGCCTTTGCCAATGTGTTCGGCGCGCCGGCTGGAACGCTGCTGTTTGTCTTTGTCATCATCTCCTGTCTGGGCACCCTCAACGGGCTGACCATGGGCAACTCCCGCGGGATATACGCGCTGGCCGCCCGGGGCCTGGGCCCGAAGCCGGACATGTTCTCCCAGCTTGACAAGACGACAAACATGCCGCCCAGCGCCTCAGCCCTGGGGCTGCTGCTGGCGGGCTTCTGGCTGCTGTACTTTTACGGGGCGAACCTGACGGACACCTGGTTTGGGCCCTTCAGCTTTGACACCTCGGAGCTGCCCATCATCACCCTGTACGGGATGTATATCCCGATTTTCATCCTGTTTATGAAAAAGGCGCGGGACGTGGGCCCCTTCCGCCGCTTTGTCCTGCCGGCGCTTTCCATCGCCGGGTGCCTATTCATGGTCTGGGCGGCCTTCCTGGCCCACGGCATGGCGGCGGTCTATTACCTGATTGTCTTCGCGGTCGTTATGATCATCGGCGCCTTTTGGGCAAAGGGGAAGAAGGAGCAGAGCGTATAAACCCAGGCGTGTAAGCCCTGTCATTCCCGCGCAGGCGGGAATCCGCAGCCATGAATAGATGGATTCCCGCTTTCGCGGGAATGGCATTTCAGGTGCGCTGCCGATTCTGCCGCCCGGTTATAAAACAACGAGCAGAGGCTTTTGCCTCTGCTCGATTTGTCTGAGTCTGTCTTTACTGTATGCAGCTGTGTTTGACCCGGTCGGCCTCCTCGGCGCGCTTGCCGTTGTTAAACCGCTCCAGCGTCCCCACAAGGTAGCCGGTAATCCGGCGGATGCGCTCGAAGGGGACCGTCTTCCAGTGATAGGTCAGATCCACGTAATCGCCGTCCACGTGGATGTCAATGCCGGTGATGATTTTATCGGGATACTTCTTGCGGGCGCGTGCGATATAAGCATCTATTTCGGCCGGCGTCAGATCGCCGCCGGTCACTCTCACATTGGCCATCATATCTTACCCCCAACTCTATATATAGACTTATCGCGGTATATTTTTACTATATCATGTTTTGCCGCCGCTGTCCAGATGGATACAGGGGAATAAAAGCATTGATTCATGCATTTTTCGTATAAAAAACAGGCCGCTCCCATACGGGAACGGCCTGTTGGTTTTATGAATTGGGCGGGGTGTCCTGCGGGCCGCCGGTCTGCCCGGACGGCGGGGGTTCCTTGCCCTCGGGCCCGAAGCCGCCGTCGGACGGTTTGGACTGGGCCTGCTGGTATTCCTTGGAGAATTCCACATAGACCTCGTTTTCCGTTTGCGGCTTTTCTTTTTTGGGCGGCAGCGCGCCCTCGTGCTCGCACAGGTACTTGAAGTCTTCGCCGTCCATGGTCTCGTTTTCCAGGAGGTATTCGGCGGTGGCGATCAGGATGTTTTTGTGGGCCAGAAGCAGCTCTTCGCACTTGGCCATCGCCTCGTCGAAAATATGCTTGACCTCGTCGTCGATAAGGGCGGCGGTTTTCTCCGAGTAGCTCTTCGTCTGGGAGAAATCGCGCCCGATGAAAACGGAATGGCTGCTGTCGTCATAGGAGATCGGCCCGATCCGGTCGCTCATGCCGTATTTTGTGACCATG
>JAJUHI010000130.1 GCA_029267955.1 Sporobacter termitidis
CCGCTGGGCCTTGTCCATAAAAGAGCGCACGTCAAGACGGAAAGGACAGGCGAAGGAACATGACGCCGGCTCTCCGTTAAAGCATTTACTTACATAAGATGTCGCTTCCTGCATCTGCATGCGTCATCCATCCTTTCCGCGGGGGAGTTTTCTGTCTACATTATACCGTAAAACAAACTTAAAAACAAACACAGGATAAACCAAAATTACGGGCCACTGAGGACAGCGGCCCCTACGGGATATATGCTGTAGGGGGCGCAGACCACTGCGCCCCGTTGGTCTGAAATTAAGGGCGCGTCTATTTCCTAGACGCGCCCTTGCTGTGGTTTGGGTAGTTGTGCTTAGTGACCGATGGGATTGGCCTTGATGAATTCCAGCTCTTCCTCAAAGTCGGAGCCCAGGAAGTACTTGGGCGGTGTCAGGTCCTCGCCGCGCTGCAGCTTTTCATAGGCGGCCTTGACCTTGTCGGGGGTTGCCGGCAGGTCGTAGATGCGGACGCCGCAGGCGTTGGCGATGGCGTTGATGACGGCCATGTGGCCCGAGGACTGGTAGCATTCCGAGCAGCCGCAGGAGCCGAAGGGACCGGTTTTGCGCGGGTTCTCCACGAAGACCAGGTTGATGTCGTCGGGGATCATGTCGATGGTGGGGATACCGCAGCCGGCCATGTTGCCGTGCTTGTTCTCGGCGTTGTAGTCCTCACTGAGGGCGAAGCCGATGCTGTGGGACAGGCCGCCGTAGGCCTGGCCTTCAACGGAGAGACGGTTGCCGATGACGCCCACGTCGGAAACGCAGGTGTAACGGAGCACCTTTGTCTTGCCGGTGGCAACGTCCACTTCCACCAGGGCCACGTTGACGGCGTACATATACGTCGGGTTCTTTTCGCCGTGGCCGGTGTTGGGGTCCAGTCCGGGGGGCAGACCGATGTTCATCTGGTCATAGTGGCCGATATATTTCGTCGGGATGCCTTCCTTGACCATCTCGTCATAGGTGCGGAAGGTGCCGTCGGGCTTTCTCATGGCGTCCATCAGCTTGTTTGCCGCGTCGATGGTGGCAAGGCCCGCCATGTAGTGGGAGCGGCTTGCGGCGGCAAGGCCGGTGTCCGGGCAGATTTTGCTGTCGTTCATCACCAGCTTCACCTGCTCGGGGCGGATACCCAGCGGCGCCAGAGCCTTAACCGTATGGGATATCGTACCGATATCGCCGCCCTGGCCCACGTCTTCCCAGGTGTTGTAGTGGGTGATGGTGCCGTCGGGATTCAGTTCCAGCGCCACCTCGGCCTTGTCAAACATACCGATGGTAATGAGGAAGCCGCCCAGGCTGATGCCGACGCCCACGTGACGGCCTTCCTTCCTGGCCTTTTCGGCCTCGGCCTTGTACTCATCGTAGTAGGGCTTGGCTTTTTCCAAAAGGTCCGGATAGACGTAGTCGTGATACGGCGCGCTGTTGATGGTCAGGTCGCCGGGGCGCGCCGCGTTCTTGTAACGGAACTCCCACGGGTCCATGCCGATCTTCTCGGCGGCCATGTCGATCAGCGCCTCCGTGGCGGTGTAGACCTGGGGCGCGCCGAAGCCGCGGTAGGCGGCGCAGAAGGCGTTGTTGGTGGATGCGCCGCGGGCAAGGCCCTTGAAGTTGGGGATGTTGTAGCCGTGGAAGCCGACGGAGACAAGATTGTGGAAGATCTTGCTGCCCATGCTGCCGTAGGCGCCGTGGTCAAGACCGATGTCGTACTCGGCGGCGAGAATCTTGCCGTCCTTCGACACGGCGATCCGGCCGTTGGTGAAGGAGGCGGACCGCTTGCCGGTCATGTGGTTGAACTCTTCATAGCTCAAGGTGAGCGAGCAGGGCATGTTGAGGTTCTGCACGGCGGTGGCCACCAGCGCGTAGGTGTTGGCGCTGACGGAATAGCCGAAGGAGCCGCCCACGGGATTCATGATGATCCGGAGTTGATCCATCGGGATGCCGCAGGCCATGGAAATGGCTTCTCTGGCCTCGGTAATGGCCTGGGCCTTGCACTGGAGGGTCAGCATGCCGTCCGCGCCGATATAGCCCTGGACAACGTCGGGCTCCAGCGGCAGATGGGGCTCGTGCTGGGAATGGAAGCTGCCCTCGGCCACATATTCGGCCTCTTCGAAAATCTCGGCGGTATCCCGGCCCTTGTAGACCGGCTGCTCCATGTAGAAGTTGGGCAGCGTCTCGTGGAGCTGGATGGCGTTGGGCATGACGGCCTCGGGGAAGGTCATGTAGGCGGGCAGGACCTCAAGATTCTGCTTGACCTTCTTGGCGGCCGCGCGGGCATGCTCCTCAGTGTCGGCGGCAACCAGCGCCACGCAGTCGCCGCGCTTGTTGATTTTCTTGCCGGCGATGACGGGGAACTCCGTAATGCCCTTGCCCTTGACGCGGGGCACCACCGGGGGGCCTTCCAGGTTGTTGGAGCCCTTGACGTCCTTGGCGGTCATGACCTTGATAACGCCGGGCATCTTCTCCGCCTCGGAGGTGTCGATGCTGATGATGTTGGCGTGGGGCACTTCGGACACCACGACGGCCAGATACGCCGTGCCCTCCGGCATCTTGAGCTTGAGATCGTCGCCGTAATCGGTGAGACCCGTGACCTTGCCCAGGGCCGAGGGACGGGGCAGCTTGGAGCCGTAAAATTCCTTCGTGCTCTCCGCATCAAAGGTGATGTCGGCCATCGTCAGCTCGCCGCGCATGACCTTGGCGGCCATCATGACGGCGTCCACAATGGGCTTGTAGCCGGTGCAGCGGCAGACGTTGCGGTGGACGCGGAACCACTCGCGCACTTCCTCGCGGGTGGGGTTGGGGTTTTTTTGGAGAAGACCGTAAGCGGAAACGATGAACCCGGGCGAACAGAAGCCGCACTGCACGCCGCCGTACGTGATCCAGGCCTGCTGCAGCGGATGCAGATGCTGGGGTGTTCCGATGCCTTCAATGGTCAGGATTTCGCTGTACTCGGGGACATTTTTCATCTTCTTTGTGCAGGAGCGGATGACCTCGCCGTTCAAGATGATGGAGCAGGCGCCGCAGACGCCCGTGCCGCATCCGATTTTTGTCCCTGTCAGCCCCATCCGGCGCAGGACAACGGCAAGATTGTCCTTCTCCAGATCGCAGATGACAGGTCTCGGTACGCCGTTGATCGTCAAATTCAATCGTGTTACCATAATACAATCCTCTCATTTAAGTATTTGTTGCGTGGATACGTAAAAACCGGTATGGGGTCCGGTTTTAGCCAAGGCTGAACACGGATAATTCCGCTAAAGAGTTTATCAGAAAAGCCGTGAAAAGTAAATGGTCACCAGTATTGACAACCATGCCAAATCCGATGGGTAATATGCTACATTTTTCGCAAAAAGGTATCAAAAAAGATAAAAGGCGGCCCCGGGAGGGTGAATTCCGACGGGTGTCACGCCGGCCCGGCGGTCAGGTCGCCGTATGAGATTTGATACTGCCTTTCCAGCAGCGAAAGAACGGCTTTGGCCCGCGCCATGCGCTCTTCGGCCCGCGCCAGCGCTTCCGGGTCATCTGCAAAACGCGACCTTAAAAGCGCCAGAGTGTCGTCCGGGTGGACGATGCGGCCGTCCCTTGTGAGCTTGTCCGCAAGATACAGGAGCAAAAGCTCCCAGGATTCCGGCGCGCCGGCGTCCGGGGCCGTCTTGATCTCATCCGGCAGGTCCATGTGATGCCGCACCAGGCGGGCCGTGTCCGGATACCCCTCCGTCAGCAGCCGGTCCGCGCCGGCGTTTTCGTGGTCGGGCTCCAGCCGGGCCATATCGTGCAGCAGGCACGCGGAATACAGCAGCGGCCTGTTGATTGTAACGCCCTGACGGCTTAGAAGGTCCGCCATGCGCAGCGCCAGCTCGCCCACCTGCTTGCTGTGGCGGATGACGTGCTCGGGCGTCCCGTATTTTTCCAGGAGCTTATAGCACCCGAATTCATCCGGATAGGTTGGATACCCCAGATACCGCAGAAGCGTCGCATAATCCTCGGGCGTGTCCATGTCGATGAGGATGCCGGGGTCGTCGATTTCCACCTCGGCGCAGGGGTACGCCGAAAGGTACCCCTTCATGCCGTCCCCGCCGTCGTAGCTTTTGACGCCCTCGGCGTAGCAGTAGGGGATCAGGGGCGGATGGCCGCGCGCTCCTTTATAGACCGGGTAAATGACACTTTTGCCTTCCGACAGGATAAAGGCCGCAATCAGCTTTTCCAGCGTGTCGGGGCTGACGGCGCAGTGGTCGGCGGGCAAAAGAAAGAAGCCGTCGATGTCGCCCGGCAGGCTGTGGACGCCGGCCTTAACGGAAGAAAACATGCCCTCGGCGTATTTGCCGTTATAGATATGCCGGATATTTTTGGCGCGGCAATCATAGAGCGCCGCCTCCACTTCCTGGTGCCGGTGGCCCGTCACGACGGAGATCATATGGATTTTTTCCCGGACGCCCAAGCCGACGGCCCGGCACAGGGCGCTGGCGTCACCCACCGGCAACAGGGGCTTTAATACGCCCATGCGCTGTGAAAAGCCTGCCGCGAGAATGAGCATGGCGATTTTCAACCGGCATCACCTCCCGCCCCATAGCTTATCATAATAAAATCCATTTGAAAATATTGAAAAACGGTGTAAGATAAGCATCAATAACATTTTTTACCGGAGGCCCAAATGGAGTATGTTTTGACAAATGGGGTCAACGACGACTTTGCTGCCCTCTGCGCTCTCTTGGAGGAAAGCCTGGAAAAAGCCGTCGGCGCTGTCGTTCAGCGGGCAAAATACGCGCCGCTGAATACGTTGGAGCGTATTCGCGATGCGGTTGTGGTTTACGACGGTTCGCTGCCGGTGGCCTGCGGCGCGCTGCGTCCGTATGCAGACGGCGTTGCGGAAGTCAAACGGGTGTTTGTCCGGCCGGAGTACCGGGGGCGGGGCATCTCAAAGCAGTTGATGATATTGCTGGAAAACAGAGCGCGGGAACAGGGGGATACGACGCTGATTCTCGAAACAAACCCGCTGCTGGTACCGGCAATGGCGCTGTACAAGGGGCTGGGTTATACCGTCATGGACAATTACGGGCCGTACAAGGACATGCCGGAATCGGTATGTATGAAAAAGCAGCTTTGCTGAGCGGGGTGATAAAGCCACGTATCTGTGGATTCCCGCCTTCGCGGGAATGATAAATATGCCGGCTCACCGTGGTGAATGTTTACAATCCTCAGAGAGAACAGGTCGTATGAGGCGACACCGCGACGCCTCCCTCATCAAAGAGAGGTTAGACACTCAAAGGAGAAACAACATGAACATCAGACAGGCGCAAGAGAGCGATCTGGCCGGGTTACTGCGGCTTTATACATATCTCGGCAAGGAGATGCCGGACCCAACGGGCGACAAGGTCACTGAAATTTGGCGGCGGATTATGGAGGACCCGAACCACCACGTCCTTGTGCTGGACGACGGCGGGGCGTTGCGCGCCTCCTGCGTCCTTGTCATCGTCCCCAACCTGACCCACGGCGGGCGGCCCTACGCCCTGATTGAAAACGTCGTCACCGACGCGGGATACCGCCGCCGGGGGTACGGCACCGCCGTTTTAAACGCGGCGAAGGATATCGCCGTCCGGGAGGGCTGTTACAAGCTCATGCTCATGACGGGCTCAAAGCTTGCGTCCACGCTGCGGTTTTACGAAAAGGCCGGGTATAACCGCCATGACAAGACGGCGTTTGTTCAATGGCTGTGAAGCTGCCGTTTATTTACAAAAATCACTATTGACAATTCCGGCGCGCTGCCATATGATAAACCATAACAACCATATAGCCAAACCGATGAGCAAGAAGAGTACAAAAGTTCGGGTGTATCCAGAGAGCCGCCAGAGGGTGCGAATGCGGCAGCACAGAGCTTTTCGAATGGGCTTGCGAGGGCGGCTTGAAACCGCATGGACGGTAACGGTATTGTTGCTGGCATAGGGGAGTAGACGCCGACGGAAACCCTGTCCGTTATCAGTAGGGTGCATATGATGGTATGCAAAATGAGGGGATGATTTAAAAAATCATCAATTTGGGTGGTACCGCAGAAGTTTCGGCTTTTGTCCCATGAAAACGCGAGTTTTCATGCGGGCAAAGGCTTTTTTCTTTGTCCGGCAGCACCCAAAAATCTTTGAGAAAGGAGTTTTCAGCCATCAATGAAAATGTGTGGAGAGTATGATCAAGCCGAGCCTGCAAGA
>JAJUHI010000131.1 GCA_029267955.1 Sporobacter termitidis
ATCGTGCTTTTTGAGGATATCCAGGGCGGCTTGAACCTTCCCCTCATAGTTGGTGTCCAGCTCTCCGGTGGCTCCGTCCACGGAGACGGCCTCCAACCCCGCCAATGTCGCGATGCCGTGGCACAGGGGCACCGCGGAGACAACGCCGCCCGTCTTGCCGTAGCGGGCCGTAAACTGCGGCAGCGCCACCGCCGTCCCCTCGGCCCAGAACCAGATGCCGTTGGCGGGGAGCTTCCCTTCCGCCCGGCGCTTTTCGTTGATGGGATGGCTTTTTAAAAACTCATGGGCTTCGATCATCAGCTGCTTTAACACCGCGGCGTTGCCGCAGCCGTAGGGCAGCAGCGGGCCTATCACCTCGCCCAGATGGTCATGGGGCGGCGTGAGCACGATGCCGTCGATATCGGCGTTTTTCTGGACGGCTATATGCCGGAAGGAGGGCGCGGGGTACACCGACATCCACGCCTTTTGGGCCAGCTTCCGAAACCGGGGATTGTCAAACAGCGCCCGCACCAGCGCCATGGACGATTCCCCGTCGATGGAGCCGGCGGAGTGGGACAGGATTTTCTTCTCCTCAAAGGGCTTGCCGCTCTCCTCCACCGTCACCATGTTGCACCGGTAAGCCACATCGCCGGGCGTCAGCCGGATACCGGCCGCCGCGGCCTCCAGGGGCGCGCGGCCCGTGTAGCATTCCGCCGGGT
This sequence comes from Sporobacter termitidis, assembly GCA_029267955.1. Taxonomy (GTDB): domain Bacteria; phylum Bacillota; class Clostridia; order Oscillospirales; family Oscillospiraceae; genus Sporobacter; species Sporobacter termitidis_A. The sequence goes on from JAJUHI010000131.1 coordinate 699, forward strand.
CGCAGCCGAATATGGACAGGATGGCCGTATCGCTGCCGGGCGGCAGGCCCTCCGGGACGGTCCGGACGCTGCCCACAACGCCCCGGGACGCCAGCGCGTCGATAGCGGGCTTTGAAACGTATTGCAGCGGCGTTTTGCCGTCCAGCTCCTCCACCGGATTGTCGGCCATGCCGTCGCCGATGACCAGAAGGTATTTCATAATGGCGCCTCTTTCATCTGTATCTTTGGTAATAGCGTGTAAAGTATGTATGTTTGCGCTTTACAGCCTCTTCAAAAACCGCTCCAGACGGTTTAGAGCCTCGGAGATATTGTCGATGGACGACGCATAGCACATGCGGACAAAGCCCTCGCCGCCGCTGCCGAAAGCGCCGCCGGGGATGACGGCCACTTTTTCTTCCAGCAGGAACCGCTCGCAGAATTCCTCCGAGGACAGGCCCGTTTTCCGGATGCAGGGGAACATGTAGAAAGCGCCCTTGGGCTCAAAGCAGTCCAGCTCCAGAGCTTTTAGGCCGTCCAGCATAAAACGCCGGCGGAAGTCGTAGTCGCGCCGCATGCTCTCAATGTCGCCGTCGCCCTCGCGCATGGCCTCTATGGCCGCGTACTGGCTCGTGGTGGGGGCGGACATGATGGCGTACTGGTGGATCTTGAGCATCTGCGAGATGACGGGGGCCGGCCCGCAGACGTAGCCCATGCGCCAGCCGGTCATGGCGTAGCTTTTTGAGAAGCCGTTGACAACGATGGTTCGCTCCTTCATGTCCGGGAGGTTGGCCATGGACACGTGGTGCTGCCCGTAGGTCAGCTCCGCGTAAATCTCATCCGAGAGGACCATGATGTCCGTCCCCCGCAGGACGTCGGCCAGGGCCTCCAGGTCCGCCCGTTCCATGATGCCGCCGGTGGGGTTGTTGGGGTACGGGAGGACTAAAAGCTTTGTCCTCGGGGTGATGGCCGCCCGGAGCTCCTCCGCCGTCAACCGGAACTCGTTTTCAACCTTTGTCTCCACGTAAACGGGCTTCCCGCAGGCCAGGGCCGTAACAGGCCCATAACAGACGAAGGACGGCACCGGGATAATCACCTCGTCGCCGGGGTTGACAAGGGCCCGTACCGCCAGGTCGATGGCCTCGCTGCCACCCACCGTCACGATGATTTGGTCCTTATAATGATACTCGAGGCCGAAACGGCGCTTTAAATACAGCGCGATCTCCTGGCGCAGCCGCATGAGGCCGGCGTTGCCTGTGTATTTGGTGTAGCCCTTTTCCAGGGAATAGATGCCCGCGTCCCGGATGTGCCAGGGCGTTACAAAATCCGGCTCGCCGATGCCCAGGGAGATGGCCTCGCCGCTTTTCATCTCCTCCAGGATATCAAAGAACTTGCGGATGCCGGAGGGTTTGAGGCTCTTGACGTTGTCGCTGAGCAGCCTTTCGTAATCCATCATGCGAAATTAATCCTCTCTTCCTGCTCGGAGGGGACAACGTAGGCGCAGCCCATTTCCTTGTATTTTTTCAGAATAAAATGCGTCGCCGTGGCCGTGACGCCCTCCAGAGGCGCCAGCCGCGCGTAGACGAACTCCGCCACGTCCTTGATGGTTTTGGCGGTGATGTAGACCGCCAGGTCAAAATTGCCGGACATGAGGTACACGCTGTCAACCTCTTCGTACTGGTAAATGCGCTGGGCGATCCGGTCAAACCCCTCGCCCCGCTGGGGGGCGATTTTGACCTCGATGAGCGCCTTGACAGACTCCTCGGTCGTCTTGTCCCAGTCGATGAGCGTCGTATATTTCAAAATCACGCCGTCGGCTTCGCTCTTTTCAATGAAGGCCTTTACCTGCTCGGGTTCCATGGCGAGCATGGCGGCAATCTGCTGCGGCGTCAGCCTGCCGTCCTTCTCCAGAAGCCTCAGGATATCGTTTGTGTCGTACATGGGCACACCCCGCTTTTTAATTAAATCAACCGGAAGATTTAACTATTATACATATTTTTCTGTCTGTTATCAAACAAATAATTTGCAGCACGATAATTTGCAGCGGCACGCTTTACTGCACGCCCGGGCAAAACGGCGTCGCCGTTATTGGTTTTTATCTCCCAACGGCGGCGCGTGCATATTTCCGCAGCGTACGGTTATATTATGCATGCAGCTAAAAAGGAGGAAACAGCTATGATTATGGATAGAATCGCGCTTGTTCTTGCGATCATCGGCGGTCTCAACTGGGGTTCTGTCGGTTTATTTAAATTCGACTTCGTCGCCTACCTGTTCGGCGGACAGCTGTCGTCGGTCAGCAGAGTGATCTATACCCTGGTGGGCCTGTCGGCGATATGGCTGATCTCGCTTCTGTTCAGAGAACGGGACGTCGAACACGAAGAACGTGCATAATGTTATAGACAAGTGTTTAAACGCCGGCAAAACCGGAGGAGAAGTATCGGGCCGATTCTTCTCCTCCGGTTTTTTACTGTTTCATCATGCTCAGTTTTCCGATGACGGCTTACCTTCCAGCTCCCGGAGCCGGCGGTTATACACCGGCAGGATGGCGATGAAGCATATAAGCCCCAGCGCGATCGGGACGACCGCCGTCTGAAACATCACGGCAAAGCTTGAATGCTTGTAGACGAGGCTGCCCAACAGCGGCCCTGCAAACAGGGCCAGGTCCATGCCGATGTAAATGGTGTTGCTGGCCACGCCCCGCTTTAAGGGCGTGACGGACTGGATGCACATGGCCTGAATGGCCGGCTGGGTGGAGCCGACGCCGAAGGCCGCGATCACCGCGCCCACGACAACCTGCGCCAGCGTCCTGCCGGTGCCGACGATGACGAAGGACACCGCAAACAGAACCATCCCCGGTATGACAACCCGTGCGATCCCGAGCTTGTCGGTCAGCGTACCGCTCAACGGCCTGGAGATGATGAGCAGACCCGCCAAAACCGTGTAAAACACGCTGATGTTCCCGATCCCCTGCTCCTTGGCAAACTCCACGATATACGTGTTGTACAGGGAGTAGCCGATGATGACAAAAAACATCACCAGGGTTGACGGCAGCGCGTGAACCGTCAGGATATTCTTGTACCAGGCGCCGGTGCTGGCAATGTCCTCTTTTGACTTTTTATCGGACTTTAAGATGACGCTGGGGATGACCGCCAGCAACAGCGTGACGGCGGCAAACAAGAACACCATCGTAAAGCCGAAATCCTCGTTTTTCAGCCTTGCGCCCAGCTCCGTCAGGCCGATGCCGATGGCCGGGCCCAGAGCGGTGCCCACGGCGCCGCCGATACCGTAAACGCCCATGCCGGAGGCCAGCTTTTCCTTGGGCACGCTGTCCCCCGCCGCCGTCATTAAAAGGGAGCCCACAAAGCTGTACTGGACGCCGTTTAAAAAACGGAACGCCACAAACGCCGGTATGGAATGAAAAACGGCGTAACCCAAATTGACAACGCCGCCCAGGGCGAAAATCACGATCATCAGCAGGCGCTTGTCAAGCTTTGTGATCATGGGCCCGGATATCGGGCGCACGGCCAGGGCGATACCGAAAAACATCCCGGTTAAAAGCCCCATGATCACCGGGGTCGCGCCGAGAAATTTGACGTAGGTCGCCACCTGCGTGTTGACGGAGAAGTGCGAAACGCAGAGCAGCAGGTTGCACAGGACGACACAGATAAAATTCTTGTTCCAGATCGTAAGTTTCCTTTGCGGGGATGATGCCGGGTTCATACAGATGCCTCCATTACCGCGCGCCGCCGCGCGGGTCAATAGGTGTATCATATCAAATCCGGCATGTCCGCGTCAAACATTACCCAAATGTTGACACCTTTCGGCTTGTTTTTGCTATTCCTCGCTTACCAAATCCTCGTATTTCCCCTGGAACAAAACCTTGAGATTGTCTTTCGGCGGCCCCTCCAGCAGCTTGCCGTCGGTGTTGAAGCGCCCGCCGTGGGCCGGGCAGTCCCAGGTTTTCTCGGCGTCGTTGAAGTTGAGCTCCGTTCCCATATGGGTGCAGGTGATGTCCAGGATCGTCACCTGGTCGTCGTCGCCGCGGTAAATGCCCGCCTTTTGTCCCTCAAACCGGATTACCCGGCCCTCGCCCTGTTTCAGACCCTTCAGGGGCTCCGTCCCCTCCAGCTTGGATTTGATGAGCTCGATGACCGGGTTGACGGCGCCGACGAAGGCCTTCCCCGGCGAGGAGATCATGTCCGACCGGGTGACGGCATATAATTTCTCGTCCCGGCTGCGCCCCTGGGTGATAAGCTCCGTCAGGAGCCGTCCGGCCAGGGTGCCGTTGGACAGTCCCCATTTCCGGAACCCGGCGGCGACATAAATCCTACTGCCGTCTGAAACGGGCCCGATATACGGCAGCTCGTCCGGCGTGTCGTAATCCTGGGCCGACCACATGGCCAGAACGTTCTCGACGCCGGCCACCTGCTCGGCAAACTGCATCAGGTTCTCGTAATGGCTGGCCATGTCCTCCCTGTTGTGCTCCTTATCATGGCCATAGCGCCCCGTATCGTGGCTGTCTCCCACCACGATGAGAATGCGCCGGTCGTTTTCCACATGGGTGCGGATGGACCGCGAGGGGTTGCCCACGTTGATATAGCTGCCCTCGGGCCAGTCCCGCTTCGCCTTGACCGCAATGCCGTAGGTGCGCTTGGGATACAGCCGGGTGTAAAAGAGATTGGGCCCGTCGTAAAAGGGGTACTGGGTGGCCATGATCACGTGTTTGGTCCGGATGTCCAGCTCGTTTTCCAGGCGGATTGTCTTCACATCGCCGTTTTCAAGTTTAATGGCTTTCGTGCCGCAGTAAATCGCCGCGCCCTTGCTGACGGCGGCCGACGCCAGCCCCGCCACATAGCGGACGGGATGGAACACCAGCTGGCCGCGAAAGGCCAAAAGCCCCCGGCAGCCCGGCGGGAAGTCTCCGCCGCCGGTCAGCGCCGCGTCGATGCCGGCATTTTTGGCGGCCTCGTACTCCTTTTCCAGCGTGTCCATCTCGCTGTCGTTGACGCCGTAAATATACGCGGTGCTGTCCGCCAGCTGGCAGCTGATGCCCTCCCGGGCCACAACGCCGCGGACAAAGTCCAGCGCCTCCTGCTGCGACCGGGCGTAGGCTCTAGCCGCGTCGGGCCCGTACTTGTTTTCCAGCTTGTAATAGGTGACGCCATGCTGGCTTGTCACCTTGCCGGTTGTGTTGCCGGTCGTCCCGTCGCAGAGGCCGCCGGCCTCGATTAAGACGGGTTTTACGCCCTTTTCGGCCAGGCAGTAGGCGCAGGTGACGCCCGTGATGCCGCCGCCGATAATGACAACGTCCGTTTCAAGGCTTTTATTAAGGCGCGGGTAATGCGGCTTCTCGCCGGTCTGGTTCCAGTAGGATACGGTGTTTGCGTTCATTGCGGCTCCTCCCATGGCATTATTATCTTTTATTATTGATACAGCCGCGGAATTTATGCCGAAAACACGGCATTGCCGCCTGTCACCTCCTCATATCCGGC
>JAJUHI010000132.1 GCA_029267955.1 Sporobacter termitidis
CCGAACAAGAACCATGCAACCTGCCGGTAATAAAGCTGCTTAAGCTGCCAGCGCACAAAGCCCCTGTCCATGCCCGACAGCAGCTTCTCGGTATCGGCAATATCGGCGGCCGCCAGGTCAAAGTTATTGGGCTCTCCCCGGTAATACCCGCTCTGCAGGCGGCTTTGGTACTCGGCCAGCGCCGCCGCGCCGTCGGTAAAAGCGCCCTTGAGCGATGTCAACGCGCGCCAGTCCGTCTCGAACACCGGCGTCTCCTCATAGCGGACAATGGTCATCATGCCGTCTGATGCCCGCTGAAAGTCGCTTCTGACGGCGGGGTGTTCGATTTCGCCGATCTTGGCCGCGTCCAGCGTCCCGCCCAGAGTCTCGTACAGGGCCGTCTGATAGGGCGCGTCCCAGATGCGGCGGTTCAAGTCCTCGGCGATATCCTGATGCAGCAGAATAAGCCGCTCCAGGAGCAGGTCGCCTTCCTCCGGCGGCAGCTTGCCCGCGTTGTCCCGGAGGTAGCCGGCAACCGCGCCGGCGTCCGGCTCCCCGTCAAGAAACGCCTGCGTCGACAAGGGCGTCGGCGTCTCTCCCGACGGCCCGGGAGAGCCCGAGGGCGAGGCGGCGGGCGGCTGCCCGCCGGCGCAGGACGCCGCCAGCGCCAGGAGGGTCATGGTCAGAAATAAGGCAGTCAGTTTACGCATTGCAGTCTCCCGTCATAGTCTCGCGGCCTGCCGGCCGCGGCACAATGCTGACTTTATTATACCCTGTTCTGACGGCGGCGGCCGCCCGAATGTTCCGCCGGAGGGCCGCCTTTACCCGTCGGCGCTCTGGCGCTTCTGCTTGCTGGCCGCCAGGGCGAGGATGAAGAACGCGGCGGCAAAGCCCAGCTGGATGAGCATATCCGTATAGACCGGTTTGAGGTTTTCAAAGCTGAAGACCGACAGGTCAGTGATGGTTTCGACGGCCTTGATATACCAGTATGTGGGGGTGAAGCTGGCAATCTTCAATACGGTTTCGCCCAGCAGGGCCTGGGGGACAAAGATGCCGCTGATAAAACTCAGCCCCAGGGAGAGGACGTTGGCCACCGCCGACTGGGCCCCGAAGCCTTTAATGAATTTGCCCGCCAGAAACGCGATGGACAGCGCCGCTATGGAAAAGACCAGGGTGTTCAGATACAGCAGCAGGAGATTCGGGCCGATACCGGTCTGACCGCTGAGGATATAGGCGAGAACGCCCAGTAAGGCCCAGACGGCCAGGGTGAAGAGCAGGTTGCCGGCAAACAGCTGCATGTTCATCTTTGCCGGGCTGACGGGCGCGCACCGGTTCCGGAGCGACACCTCCGGTTTGTTGAAAGCCAGCATAATGGAGGTGACGCCCACGATTAAAATGGCGATGATGGTATACGCCATGTACCGGAAGGTATCGCTCACATCGCCCGCCTTGAACTGGGCGGCGTCCGCGGCGATTTCCACCTTTACCGCGTTGTCCAGGTCGCGGGCCACTCGGGTAACCAGCGCCTCCTGGGAGATACCGGGGACATTGAGGATGTAAAGCCGCGCCAGGTCCAGATACCGGCCGATGAGAAGGTCCGTGTTGACGGCGCTGCCGGTGAGAGAGCTGGACGACCGTTCCAGCCGTACCTCGCCGCCGCCGCTCATCAGGCTCTCGGTAAAGCCTTCGGGAATGATCAGCACGTCGTCCACCCTGCCGAAAAACAGCGCGTCCTCCAGGCTGTCGCCTTCGGCCAGGGAAACGATATTGGCGTGCTGTCCCAGAAAGTCGATGAGCCCTTCCACCAGGGGCGTATTGTCGGCGCTGCGGATGACAATATCGTTTCTGACCGATGTGAACTCCTCGGGTCCGCCGCCGCCCATGATCTTGATGAAAACGGTGGCCATGACCGCAAAGACGACAAAGTAGACGATCAGCGTCGACACATTCTTCCGTATCACTGTAAAGTAGGCTTTAAAGACTGGCATATTTCTGCCTCCTCATGACAATGTACACGGCCAGGGAAAACACGGCGGAGAACGCCAGCATCAGCGTCAGATTGAGGGTAAAGCGCGGGCCGGGGCCGTAGTAATACAGCGCAAACAGCGCGTCGGACACCAGATTTGCCGGATTGATATACGAAAGGGCCGGCACCGCTTCCACCACAATGTACTTGATGGTCGGGAACATCATGCCCGCCAGCGCCGAGGACAGCAGGCTCACCGTGAGCATGACGGCCAGCCGCAGGCCTTCGCTGCCCTTGATCAGCGCGGCCAAAAGCGCGCCGAAGGTGACGCCCATAACGCCGCCCACAACGCAGGTCAGGGCCACATACCCGAAGTTCGGGCCGAAATCGACGCCCAGTACCAGCGCGAGGAACAGAAAGAGGACAAGAAGCGAAACAATCTGGATGAGCAGGGCCGCGCACAGGGAGCAGACAAAAGCCTTGAGCTTATGGACGGGCGACAGGTTGATGCGCGCCGCCTGAGCGGAGAGGTCGGCCTGGATATCCTCCACCTCCCGCCTGCCCCAGAAGCCCCCGAACATCACCGCCATGGCAATCAGCCCGTAGTACATGATGACGGTGACATCGGTTTTGCCCCCGGCCAGCTCCGCCGGCCTGATATAATCCCCGCGGTCCGGGAGGACAAGGCTCCCGGCCGCCGCCGGGTTGTCATGAAGGATCGACATGACCGCGGACGACTGCTGCAGGTAGCTGTCCATAAAGCCCTTGAGGATCGTCTGTTTGAGCCCGGAGGACTTGACGACCACCCGGGCGCCGCCGTCGAAGAGGATGTAGCCGACGATCTTGTTATTGTTCAGGCTGTCGGTCGCTTCCTCCAGGGTCATCAGCGTCACGTCGAACAGCTTGTTGTCGCCCTCCTGGGACACGGACTCCAGCGCCTCAATAAAATACGCCTGGCTCCTGTATTCCGCGTTGTCCACCACGCCCACGGGGAAGGCTTCAAAGCTGTCGGCAGTATTGATATTTGTAAACGCCAGCGCGTAAAAAAAGGCGAGAATGATGGGATAGATGGCCGTCCAGAATAAGTTGGACCTGTCCCGGAGGAGCGTTTTCAGCCGGTAGACGAATATATGCGCAAACATCCTTATCACCTCTAATCCCTCAGCTGCTTGCCGGTAATCTCAAGGAAAACGTCGTTGAGGGTCGGCAGCTGGCAGTAGATGTTGCCGTAGGCGATCTGGCGGGCATTGAGATACTCCAGCACCGCGGCCAGGCTGTTTTTGCCGCGCCCGGATTTGACCACCAGCTGGTTCCCCGTCAGCTCCGCCGAACTGATATAAGGCAGGCTCTTCAGGTCCGCCAGGATGGAAGCGTCGGCCTTTATAAGCTCGGCGGTGATGATTTCGCCGGTGTTGATCATGGCCTTAAGCTGCCCGGTGGTGCCTGAGGCGATGACCTTGCCCTTATCCATGATGGCAATCCGGGAGCAGATCTGCTCCACCTCCTCCATGTAGTGGGAGGTGTAGATTACCGTGGCGCCCTGGCTGTTGAGCTGGAGGATGCCCTCCAGGATGCTGTTGCGGCTTTGGGGGTCCACCGCCACGGTGGGTTCGTCCAGTATGATGAGCTTTGGCTTGTGGGCGATGCCGCAGGCGATGTTCAGCCGCCGCAGCAGGCCGCCGCTGAGCTTTTTCGGGTAAAACTTCCGGTAGTTTTCAAGGCCCACAAAGACGAGGGCCTCCTCCACCAGCTCCCGGCATTTCTGCTTATCCGGTACATACAGCCCGCAGAAGTAGCTGATATTTTCATAAACCGTCAGCTCGTTGAACACCGCCACGTTCTGCATGACGATGCCGATGTGGCGCTTGGATTCGTAAGAGTCCGGGCGCATGGGCTTGCCGAAAACCTCGACGGTGCCCTTGTCGTATTTAAGAAGCGACAGGATGCAGTTAATGGCGGTGGTTTTGCCCGAGCCGTTGGGGCCCAAAAGGCCGAAGACCTCCCCTTCCGCCACCTCCAGATTGAAATGGTCCAGGGCGATCAGGTCGCCGTACCGCTTGACGAGGTTATTGACTTTTACAACCATGTGCTTTTCCTCCTTTTGGTTCTGGCCCTATCTTACCGCAAACTTTTATCCCCCGTAAGTGAAGTTGCTCCCGACCGGCCCATGACATTTGTCACATTCGGCGCCGGGGCGCCGACGCGCCGTTGCCAACGGACCCGCCATCTGGTAAAATCAAGCCAAAGCCGGCGGCGGAGGGGGACTATTTTGCTGTGAACAAGTATCTGGACAAGGTGACGATATTTATCCTCTGCGCCGTCTTTTACATCCGGTATACCTCCAGCATGCAGCCGTCGGACATGTATCTGGTGGTGCCGGTGATCGGTGCGGTCATCGCCGGCGCACTGATGAGCTATATGGAGCACGACGGCGTAAAGCTGGCCGTGCTGCTCTGTTATACCGCCGTATCCTGCCTGGATTCCAGGTTTTGCTTCTTTCTGCCGGTCATCCTTTACGATATGTTTTTTACGCGGTTCCGCCACGCGGTTTTTTCGGCGGCCATCCCGCTGGTTCTGGGTTTTAACCTAAAGGGCGAGGGACTGATGGCGGTTGTGGTCATCGCGCTGTTTTCCGGCCTTGCTCTGCTGGTCCGTCGCCGGGCGCTGCTGCTGGACAAGCTCCGCAGCGAGTATATCGCGCTGCGGGATTCGGCCAAGGAGCTGTCCATGCGTCTGGAGCGGAAAAACAAGGAACTGCTGGAAAAGCAGGATTACGAGATCCGCCTTGCGACCCTGGACGAGCGCAACCGGATCGCCCGGGATATCCACGACAACGTGGGGCACATCCTGACCAATGCCATTTTGCAGACCGGCGCGATGCTGACAACCACCACCGACGAGAACGAAAAGGCAAAGCTGCGGACGCTGCGGGACACGCTGACCGCCGGTATGGACAGCATCCGCGACAGCATCCACGGCCTCCACGACGAGTCTGTTGACCTGTACGCCGAGCTGCAGCGGCTGAAAGACGGCTTTGACTTCTGCCCCGTGACGCTGGAATACGACGTAGCCGGCAACCCGGACCGGCAGATCAAATACGCGCTGATAGCCATCGTCAAGGAGGCGCTGTCCAATATTATCCGCCACTCCGACGCGACCCTGTGCAGCATCACCATGCGGGAGCATCCGGGGCTTTATCAGCTGATCGTCCGGGACAACGGCCGCAAAAAAAGCGCCCCCGAAGAGGGCGCCGGCATCGGGCTGGAAAGCATCCGGCAGCGGGTGGAGGGCCTGAGCGGCCTTGTCAATATCTCAAGCGACAACGGCTTTACCGTATTTGTTTCGATTCCGAAGGCGCACAGGGAGACAGTGTAGCCTTTTTCGGTTCGGAGGAGGGTATCCATGACAATCATCATCGTGGATGACGACAAGCTGGTCGGCATCTCGCTGAAAACCATTATCGAGGCCAGCGGAGAGATCACTGTGACCGCCGTCGTCTGCTGCGGCGCCGACGCTGTCCGGCTGTACGACGAGCTGCGCCCCGACATCGTCCTCATGGACATCCGCATGGAGGAGATGACGGGTCTAGACGCCGGCGAAAAAATTCTCGCGGCCCATCCGGAGGCGAAAATACTGTACCTGACCACCTTCTCCGACGACGACTACATCATCCGGGCGCTCAAAATCGGCGCCCGGGGGTACATCCTCAAGCAGGATTTTGAGAGCATCATCCCGGCCCTCAAGGCCGTTTATGCCGGCCAGAGCGTCTTCGGCGAGGACATCGTGGCGAAAATACCGGGCCTGCTCAGCCGGAACCAAAAGGTTGACTTAAACGACTACGGCATCACCGACAAGGAGACGGAGATCATCCGCCTGATCGCTGAGGGCTTGTCAAACCGGGAAATCGCCGAAACGCTCTATCTGGGCGAGGGTACGGTCCGCAACGCCGTCAGCGTGATTATGGACAAACTGGGACTCAAGCGCCGGACACAGCTGGCCATTTTTTATTACAAGCACATGCAGTAGCGACCTGTTGTCGCCGCCCGCAACAGCCCCTAACTCCCCTTTGGCTCC
>JAJUHI010000133.1 GCA_029267955.1 Sporobacter termitidis
AAAATACCGGCTTTCGCCGGTATTTTTTAAAATGCCATTTGTCTATATGGTCCATTCGCTGTGGAGTATCAATGTCAGCCGCAGCCGGCCGTTATATTCCTCAAAGGCCAGCCGCAGACTTGACCAGTCCAGCCCGCCATATTCCGGATCCGTCCCGGGGATGTAAAAATCCACAAACCGGGCGGTGGGGAAAACCTCCTTGATGTTCTCAAGGGAGTTGCCCGTATTGACAATCGTGTCCACACCGATGTGGGTTGCAAGGGTGTAGTCCTTGTCAAACACAAAATCCTTGAAGTAATCCGACGGCGTCAGCTCGATGGGATTGCCGCTGCCGTCATATTTGCCCCAGACGTATTTCGTCGTATCCTCGGCAAACCCCTTTACCTGCGTGGCGGTAAAAACCTTGTTGGACGACAGGTTGATGGTTGCGTAGGGAGAAAAAACAACGCCGTATTCCGGGTGGACGACTTCTGATAGCTTTTCGTAATCTCCTTCTTTTATATAACCGACAATTTCAAAAGCATAGGCCGTCAGCTCGGCGCTGGTGGCCTGCGCGCCGATATCCGGCGTCGTGCTCTTGTCGTATATACCAAACTTCTCCAAAAGGCTGGTGCCCGTAAAATGGCACACAGCCAGGGTTGCCGCAATACCGATGATAATTCCAACGATGACCAACAGGAAACCTGTAAACACTTTCTTCAATCGCATCCCCCGCTTTCTCCCAGCATGGACCGTTTCTATATCGGTGCATCAAGGATACTTGAAGATGCCAATGATTGCAACAACAATAATTTACAAAAGTAACAATACATCGCGTTCTTGAGGTCGGTTATTGGGATATTTGGCAAAATGACGGGCTGTCCGTGCCCAAGAGCGCGCGCCGCCGGCGCGCCGCTTTTTTAGGCCCTTGCTTTCGGCGGGCTTTAAGCCGTATAGGTTTGCTTTCCGGAGCTAATATAATTGTATATTTTTTAATAATTAATAAAATAAAAACATATGGGCCAGGTACTTGACATAAGAGCATCATGGTGTTAAATTATGGTTAGCACTCTTGAGCCGAGAGTGCTAACAGATAACCGGTCACTGAAAGGGCGAGTCAGGTCATGGAGCTTGGCGAACGCAAAAAGAAAATACTGCGCGCCGTCATCGACCAGTATATCCAGACGGCGGAGCCCGTCGGGTCGAAAACCATTGCCGCGGCGCTCGGCATGTCCGTATCGCCGGCAACCATCAGAAATGAGATGGCCGAGCTGGAGTCCCTGGGGCTTCTGGAGCAGCCCCACACATCGGCCGGCCGCATCCCGACGGCGCTTGGCTACCGCATCTACGTCAACGAGCTGATGGACGAGCACAAGCTCTCGGTCCGTGAAACCACTGAGATCAACAATGCGCTTAAAACACGGATCCAGCAGCTTGACAAGCTTTTGGCCGACGCCGGGCGCATCACCTCCAGGCTGACAAGTTATCCGGCCTACGCGCTGGCCGCGGCGGCCAGTTCCGTGACCATCACCCGTTTCGACCTGATTTACATCGATACCAATACGTTTATTATCGTCGTGCTGCTGAGCAATAAGACCGTTAAAAACAAGCTGGTCAGCCTGCCGTTTCCGGTGGAGCGCGAAACGCTCAACAAAATGGCGGCGCTGTTCAACGCCGGGTTTACCAATATTACCGAGGACAAAATAACACCCAACCTCATATCCTCCACAGAGAGGGCGGCCAATGACCAGCTGGGCCTGACGGCGGTCATCGCGGCGTTTTCCATCGAGGTGCTCAGCGAGGCGAAAACCCGGGAGACGCATTTTACCGGCGCGTCCAGCCTGCTTGAATATCCCGAATACCGGGACGTGGACAAAGCGGCGCGCCTGATGCGGTACCTGTCCGACGAAAACGAGCTTGCCCGTCTGCCGGTACCCGACGACTCCGGCAACATGAAGATTACAATCGGACCGGAAAATCTCGCCGAGGAGCTGCGCGACTCCAGCGTTATCGTGGCCCGGTACAATGCCGGAGACAATCTGGAAGGCCTCATCGGCGTTGTGGGCCCGACGCGCATGGACTACTCCAAGGTTGCCGCGCGCCTTTCCTACATCGCCCAGGGGCTCAGCTGGCTGCTGTCCGGCGGCGACAAGCTGAAGGGACTGCTGGGCGAGAAAATGGACAATAATGATCTTTATAATACAAAGGGTGATTAAAAGGAGATGGTACAATGGCTAAAGCCAAAAAAGACAACGTGTTTGACGAGAGCACGCTGAACGCCGAGACAAACACGGAAACGCCGGATATACCGGAAGCGCCGGAGACACCGGAAACATCGGAAACGCCCGAGGCCGCCGACGCTCAGGAAACCAAGCCGGTATCTCCGGTGGAAGAGCTTGAAGCGGCGCTCAAGGCGGAAAAAGATAGATACCTCCGGCTGGCAGCCGAGTATGACAACTACAGAAAGCGCACCCTCAAGGAGCGGGAGGCGATTTACAGCGACGCGCAGTCAGACACCATCAGACAGCTCCTGCCCATATACGACAATCTGGCGCGCGCACTGAAGACGGAATGCCAGGATGCCGCCTTTTACAAAGGCATCGAATTGACGATGACGCAGCTGATGGAGATTTTTGAAAGGCTCGGCGTCACGGAAATCCCGGCCGTGGGCGAGCCCTTCAATCCCGATTATCACAACGCGGTGATGCACGTGGAGGACCCGTCGCTGGGCGAATCAATTGTCGCGGAGGAATTCCAAAAAGGCTTTAAAATCGGAGACAAGGTTATCCGCTGCGCCATGGTCAAGGTGGCCAATTAAATCGGCAAGTCCGGCGGATAAATGAAATAAACCATTAAACTGACACCAATCTGATTCATATATTAAGGAGGAAATTATCATGGGAAAAATCATCGGCATCGATTTGGGTACAACAAACTCCTGCGTCGCTGTTATTGAAGGCGGCGAACCGATAGTCATACCGAATGCTGAAGGCGCGCGGACGACACCGTCTGTTGTGGCCTTTTCAAAGGATGGCGAGCGGATGGTCGGTCAGGTGGCAAAACGCCAGGCTATCACAAACCCCGACCGCACGATTATTTCAATCAAGCGTGAAATGGGTTCCAATTACAAGGTCGCCATCGATAACAAGCAGTATACGCCGCAGGAAATTTCCGCGATGATCCTGCAGAAGCTGAAGGCCGACGCGGAAGCGTATCTGGGCACCAAGGTGACGGAAGCCGTTATCACCGTTCCGGCCTACTTCACCGACTCCCAGCGCCAGGCCACGAAGGACGCCGGCAAGATCGCCGGTCTCGACGTCAAGCGCATCATCAACGAGCCGACGGCGGCCGCGCTGGCCTACGGTCTGGACAAGGAAACCGACCAGAAGATCATGGTTTACGACCTGGGCGGCGGCACCTTTGACGTCTCCGTCCTGGAAATCGGCGACGGCGTCATCGAGGTTCTCGCCACGGCGGGCAACAACCGCCTGGGCGGCGACGACTTTGACGACTGCATTATCCAATACATGCTCAGCGAATTCAAAAAGGATACGGGCATCGACCTGTCCACCGACAAAATCGCCATGCAGCGCCTGCGCGAGGCCGCCGAGAAAGCCAAGATCGACCTCTCCGGCGTGACGCAGACAACCATCAACCTGCCGTATATCACGGCGGACGCCACCGGCCCCAAGCACCTGGAAATGTCCATTACCCGCGCTAAATTCAACGAGCTGACGGCGCACCTTGTGGAAAAGACCCTGGGCCCCGTCAGCCAGGCCCTGTCGGATGCCGGCTTGACAGCCAACCAGCTCTCCAAGGTCCTGCTGGTGGGCGGCTCCACACGTATCCCGGCCGTCCAGGAGGCTGTTAAGCGCATCACCGGCAAAGAGCCCTTCAAGGGCATCAACCCCGACGAATGCGTCGCCATCGGCGCGGCTGTCCAGGCCGGCGTTCTGGGCGGCGACGTGGAAGGCATCCTGCTGCTGGACGTCACCCCGCTGTCTCTGGGCATCGAGACCCTGGGCGGCGTGTTCACAAAGCTGATCGAGCGCAACACCACCATCCCCACGAAGAAGAGCCAGATCTTCTCCACCGCCGCCGACAACCAGACCTCCGTTGAGGTCCACGTGCTGCAGGGCGAGCGCGAGATGGCCCAGTACAACAAGACCCTCGGCCGCTTCCACCTGGACGGCATCGCCCCGGCCCCGCGCGGCGTCCCGCAGATTGAAGTCACCTTCGACATCGACGCCAACGGCATCGTCAACGTCTCCGCCAAGGACCTCGGCACCGGCAAGGAGCAGCACATCACCATCACCTCCTCCACCAACCTTTCCAAGGAAGATATCGAAAGGGCCATCAAGGAGGCCGAGCAGTACGCCAAGGAGGACGCCAAACGCAAGGAAGAGATCGATACCAGAAACCACGCCGACCAGCTCGTTTACCAGAGTGAAAAAACACTGAACGATTTGGGCGACAAGGTTGACGCGGCGGATAAGAAAACCGTTGAGGACGCCATAGCCAAGGTGAAAACCGCTTTGAGCGGCACCGACGTTCAGGCCATTAAGGACGCGACCAACGAGCTGCAGAAGGCGTTCTACGCCGTCAGCGAGAAGCTTTACGCCAACGCCAATCCCGGCGCGGCAGGCGGCGCCGGCAGCACGGGCGGCAACAGCGGCAGCGCCTCCGGCGGCGAGTATTATGACGCCGATTACGAGGTCGTAGACGACGACAAGAAATAAACGCATAACGCATAACCTGTCATTGTGAGCGGAGCGAAGAATCTTTTCAAAAGCCGCGGTTACTTGGGGCCGGAGAAAAGATTCTTCGTCGCGTTGCTCAAAGCAATGGCAGCGCACTGGCAAGTAAATCCTTGACTGGAGACAGAACATATGGCGGAGAAAAGAGACTATTACGAGGTACTGGGCCTTCAACAGGGCTGTTCGGAAGACGATATCAAAAAAGCCTACCGGCAGCTGGCGAAGAAGTACCATCCGGATGTCAATCCCGGCAACAAGGACGCTGAAGCGCGCTTCAAGGAGATCAACGAAGCGTATGAGGTGCTGTCCGACCCGGAAAAAAAGGCCCGGTATGACCAGTTCGGCCACGCCGGCGTCGACCCCAGCTACGGCGGGGGCGGCGGCTTCGGCGGCTTCGGTTTCGGCGGTATGGATTTCGATCTGGGCGATATCTTCAGCAGCATTTTCGGCGGCGGCACCTCCTCGTCCCGGAACAGAAACGCGCCGCGCAAGGGCGAGCGGGTCGTCACGGAGGTCACCATCTCCTTTGAGGAAGCTGCCTTCGGCTGCGAAAAGGAGGTTACAGCCTCCCGCATCGAAACCTGCGACACCTGCGCCGGCACCGGCTGCAAGGAGGGCACAACGCCGGAGCGCTGCGCCAACTGCAAAGGCACCGGCACTGTAACCTCCTCCAACCGCACCCCCTTCGGCGTGATACAGACCAGCGTGGAATGCCCGAAGTGCGGCGGCCGGGGCAAGATCATCCATCAGCCGTGTACCGTATGCCGCGGCGCAGGTCTCGTCCGCCGGGCCAAAAAGATCAGGGTCTCCATTCCGGCCGGCATCGACGACGGGCAGACCATCTCCCTGCGGGGCCAGGGCAACGCCGGCATCAACGGCGGCGAGCCCGGCGATCTGTATGTCACGGTGAATGTGGCGCGCCACCCCCTGTTTACACGGGAGGGAAACGCCGTTTTATACGATCTGCCCATCTCCATCGTGCTGGCCACCCTGGGCGGCGAGGTGGAGGTCCCCACCCTGGACGGCAAGGTCAAATACACCATTCCGGAGGGTACCCAGTCCGGCACTGTTTTCCGCCTGCGGGGCAAGGGTATCACGAATCTGCGCGGCGGCGGGCGCGGCGACCAGTTCGTCACCGTCCGTGTCGAAATCCCGACAGGGCTCACCAAGGAGCAGAAAGATATCCTGCGCAAGTTCGGCGAAGCCCTCGGCGAGGACACCTCGGCCAAAAAGAAACGGAAGATCCTGTAATAGTGAAAGCTGCATACATCCCAAAG
>JAJUHI010000134.1 GCA_029267955.1 Sporobacter termitidis
ATCAGCTTTCACTCCCTGGAGGACCGGCTGGTGAAAAACGCCATCGCGCAGCGCGAAAACGGCTGCACCTGCCCGAAGGACTTCCCGGTCTGCGTCTGCGGCTTTAAACCCACGCTGCGGTCCGTCACCAAAAAGCCCGTTACCCCCGGGCAGGACGAGCTTGACAGGAACCCGAGAGCGAGAAGCGCGAAGCTCCGCGTCGCGGAGCGTATATAGAAAGGAACAACCATTATGGCAGCAAGCGCCGCAACAATGAAATACGCATCGCGTTCGGCCGTTTCCGGCAACAACGCATATGATCTGGGCAGAATCAGAGCCGCCGGCTACAAGTCTGCCACGGTGGCCACGTTCACGCTGCCGCTGGGCACGGCGGCGCCGGCCCAGTACGCTAACGCCGCGGCCGCGCCGAAAACCCGCGGGGCGCGCCCGCAGGAGTATGCCGCCGCGGCAGGGCGGTCCAACGTTGCTGGAAGCACCGCCGTCGCCAGAAGCGCCGTTGCCGCCAGAAGCGCCGCTGATGCCAGGAGCGCCGCCGCTGCCGGGAGTACAGCCGCTAGGAGCGCCGCCGCACGGGGCGGCGCCGCTGTCCGGCCGGCTTATGCGCCGGAGGTGAAGCCGGTCCGGCGCCCCGAGGAAAACAGCGTCAAAAAGCCGGCCCGCAGGGCCGCCCGCCGGAGACAAAAGGCGTACGGCCTGTCCCTGTTTGCCGTCTGCGGCTTTGCCCTGGTGGCGGTGATGATGGTGTTCGTGCTGTTATCCCACATTAAATACAATGAAATCACCTCCGAGGCCGCCCAGCTCCAGACGCGGCTGGCGGCGCTGACCGAAGAGGAGCGGAAGCTGAAAATCGCCTACGAGGACGCCTTTGACGTCAACGAGGTGGAGGCGTACGCCACCAACGTGCTGGGGATGACGAAGCCGCTGGATTCCCAGGTGGCGACGGTGGCCACGGCGGCGTCGGACAAGGCGGTGGTGCTGGGGACCCCGGCCGAGGAAAACAGCAGGACCAGCATCGGGACCTTTCTGATGTCCCTGGTGTCATATTTCAAATAAAGAAAGTAATATAATGCTTTAAATCAACTTCTCGCGACAAGGAGAACGCCATGGCTGAGTTGACGCGCGGATACGCCACCGGCGGAAAAAGAAAATCGGGCAGCAGCCAGCGGCCCAACAAGACAATCCTGCGGCGGACGCTGGTGCTGATGGGCTTCTGCGGCATTGTCGCCTTTATTGTGCTGGCCGTGAAGCTTTACCAGATACAGATACTCCAGCACGAACACTACGAGGAGCTGGCCGTGGAGCAGCAGACAAGGCAGTCGGTCGTCAAGGCGGCCCGCGGCACCATCTACGACACCAACGGCAAGGTGCTCGCCATGAGCGCCTCCGTGGAGACGGTTTTTATCAGCCCCTATGAAATGAACCTCTACGGGGAGGACAAGGAGCTTATCGCCGACAACCTGTCGGCGATTCTCGGCGTTGAAAAGGAATCGATCCTCAAGAAGATGGAGGACACCAAGTCCTGGTATAAAACCGTCAAGGCGAAAATCGAAAGCGACCTGTCGGAGCAGGTCCGGCAGTTTATCAAGGAGCATCATATCAAAAGCGTCCATCTGGAGACGGACACGAAGCGGTATTACCCCTACAGCAGCCTGGCCAGCCATGTCATCGGCTTTGTGGGCGCCGACAACTACGGCCTGGAGGGGCTGGAGGCGCGGTACAACAGCTATCTGGAGGGCGTTGACGGGCGCATCGTCCGCCTGAAAAACGCCAAGGGCACCGACATGCTCTTTACCGACTACGAGGATTATTACGATGCCAAAAACGGCAGCGACCTGACTTTGACCATCGACTCCACCATCCAGTTTTATGTGGAGAAATATTTGGCCCAGGCCATCAAGGACTACGACGTGCAGGACGGCGGGGCGTGCATCGTCATGCGGCCCGGCACGGGCGAGATTCTGGCCCTTGCCAGCATGGGCGACTACGACCTGAACAACTACATGACCTTAAGCCCCGAGGTCCAGGAGGAGCTTGACAAGATCACGGACCCCGACGAGTACAAGCAAAAGCAGAAGGAGGAGCTGCTGCGGCAGTGGCGCAACAAGGCGCTGTCGGACACCTACGAGCCCGGCTCCGTCTTTAAAATCATCACCTGCGCCATGGCGTTGGACGAAAACGTCGTCAGCCTAAACGACAGCTTCTACTGCGGCGGCCAAATGGACGTGCTGGGGCGCACCACGCCCTTGAAGTGCTGGAAGACGGCGGGCCACGGGTCCCAGAGCCTCAAGGAGGCCATGCAGCACTCCTGCAACGTGGCGCTGGTGAACATCGGCCTGCGGGTGGGGGCGGACACCTTTTATAAATACATTGACGCCTTCGGCTTCTTTGATAAAACCGATATCGACCTGCCGGGCGAAAGCGGCAGCATCTGGTGGGACCCGGCGATATTCAAAAACAGCAAGAACCTGTCGTCTTTGGCGGCCGCGTCCTTCGGGCAGACCTTTAAAATCACGCCGCTGCAGATGGTGACGGCCGTGTCGGCCGTCGTCAACGGCGGCTACCTGATGCAGCCCTATGTGGTCAAGCAGATTACGAATGCCGACGGGACGGTGGCCGTTGCCAACGAGCCCACGGTGGTGCGCCAGGTGATCAGCGAGCAGACCTCCGAGACCATGCGCGAGATTCTGGAGGCCATCGTCTGTGAAAAAGGCGGCACCGGCAAAAACGCCTACGTGCCCGGCTACAAGATCGGCGGCAAGACCGGCACCTCGGAGAAGGTGGCCGAGGACGCCGCCTCCGACGGCCCGAAGGAGTATATCGTCTCCTTCTGCGGGGTGGCGCCCACGGACGACCCGCAGGTGGTCATCCTGCTGCTGCTGGATAACCCCAGCCACTCTTCCGGCATCTATATCAGCGGCGGTAACATGGCGGCCCCCGTCGTGGGCAAGATATTGGCGGATGTGCTGCCGTACCTTGGGGTCCAGCCCCAGTATACGGAGGAGGAAAAGCAGCAGCTGGATGTGGCCGTGCCGAAGCTGACCGGAAAAACCGTTGCGGAAGCCACCACCGCGCTTAAAAACCTGGGCCTGACGGTGAAGGTCGTCGGCGACGGCGAGACCGTCACCGACCAGCTGCCGGCCGCCAACGTCACCGTTGCGCCGGGCAGCAAGATCATCATCTACGCCGGCGCCCAAAAGCCGACGGGCACCGTGATCATGCCGGAGCTCTACGGCAGGAGCTACCAGGACGCCAAGAGGGTGCTGGAGGAGGCCGGCCTGTTCATCAAGTCCGGCGGAACCCTGGCCAACACGGCCAATATGGTGGTTTCAACCCAGTCCGCGTCGAAGAACGCGGAGGTGCCGGTGGGCACGGTGGTAGAGGTCACGCTGGTGGATAAGACAATTCTCGGCCATTACTAAAGAGGCCGCGTTACTAAGAGGAGGTACCGTATGAAGCTTTCCGAAGTCCTGACCGGAATAACGCAGCTTGAAAACACCGCCGATCCGGCGCTTGAGATCACGGGGATCAGCTACGACTCCCGTACGACGAAAGCCGGCGACCTGTTTGTCGCCGTCAAGGGCTATGAAAGCGACGGACACGACTATATAGACGCAGCGGTTAAAAAGGGCGCCGTCTGCGTCCTGTGCCAGGAGAAGCCCGGCGCGGATATCCCCTATATCGTCACGGAAAATTCCCGCCGCGCCCTGGCAAAAGCGTCCGCCAACTGGTTCGGCCACCCGTCGGAGAAGCTGAAGGTCATCGGCGTGACCGGCACCAACGGCAAGACGACCACCACCCACATGATCAAAACCATTATCGAGAAATGCCTGGGGGGCCGGGTGGGGCTCATCGGCACCAACAGCATCATTATCGGCGACGAGGAGCAGGACGCCGCCCGCACCACGCCGGAGTCGTACGAGCTGCAGAAGCTGTTTGCCGATATGGTCCGGGAGGGCTGTACCCACGCGGTGATGGAGGTTTCCTCCCACGCCTTGTATCTGGACCGGGTTTACGGCGTCCGTTTCGAGGCGGGCGTCTATACGAACCTGACCCATGAGCATCTGGACTTTCACGGTACAATGGCGGAATACGCCGCGGCCAAGGCGAAGCTGTTCTCCCAGTCGGATAAGGCCATTATCAATCTCGACGACGAGTACGCCCATGTCATGATCCGGGCCGCCGAGAGCGCAAACGGGACGGTTATAACCTATTCCGCCGAAAAGGACGAGGCGGACGTGGTGGCCAAGCGTATCCGGGTTTTTGCCGACAAGGTGGAATTCTGCGCCCTGACCCTTGACAAGCTGCAGAAGTTTGAAGTGGGCGTTACGGCGATGTTCAACGTGTACAACGCCATGGCCGCCGTCACCACGGGGCTGGCGCTGGGGATCGAGCTGGAAAGCATGACGGAGGCCATGCAGAACTTTGCCGGCGTCAAGGGCCGGATGGAGTCCGTGCCCACGGGTCGGGACTTTACCGTCATTATCGATTACGCCCACTCGCCGGACGCGCTGGAAAACGTCATCAAGCCCCTCAAGGAGCTGGAGACGGGCCGGGTTGTGACCCTCTTCGGCTGCGGCGGCGACCGGGACCCGTCGAAGCGGCCGCTGATGGGGGAGATTGCCGCGCGGCTGTCGGACTTTGTCATCGTCACCTCCGACAACCCCAGAACGGAGGAGCCCGGAAAGATCATCCAGGACATTCTCGCCGGCATGAAGGGCACAAAAACCCCTTATACTGTTATAGAAAACAGGCGGGAGGCCATCGGCTGGGCCATTGAAAACGCGCACCCGGGCGACATTATCCTGCTGGCCGGCAAGGGCCATGAGACGTACCAGATCATCGGGAAGGAAAAATTCCATTTCGACGAGCGCGAAATCGTCCGGGAGTTCCTAGAAAAAATCCGCTGAAGCGAAGAGGTAATAACACATGATGATTAAGCTGGCGGCCGCGTTCGGCGTGTCTCTCGGCGTATCGGCCCTGACGGGACTGGTTTTAATCCCGTATCTGCGGCGCATCAAGGCGGGGCAGTCCATCCGCGAGGACGGCCCTGTCTGGCACGCGAAGAAGCAGGGGACGCCCACCATGGGCGGCATCCTGTTCGCTCTCGGCACCGCCGCGGCCTGCTTTATCGTCGGTATGGAGGATATGCGCCGGGGCGAGTTCGCCCACATTTACATGCTGGCCTTCGCCCTCATTTTCGGCGGCATCGGCTTTCTGGACGATTATCAGAAGCTGCTGAAAAAGCAGAATCTGGGGCTGACCGCTTCGCAGAAGATGCTGCTGCAGGTGGTTGTGGCCATCGTTTTTGTCTTTTTGATGCGGCTGGGCGGCTATCTGACGCCGAACCTGTACATTCCCTTTGCCAACATCTCCGTGCCGCTGCCGGAGGTTGTCTATTTTGCCTTTGCGGCCTTTGTGATCGTGGGCACGGTCAACGCCGTCAACTTTACCGACGGGGTCGACGGCCTGTGCGCCGGCGTGTCTGTCCCCGTGGCCGTCTGCTTTGCCGCCGTGGCGTTTGTCTGGGGCTATCAGGCCATCGGGATCTACGCCGCCGCCCTCTGCGGCGGGCTGGCGGGCTTTTTGCTGTTCAACTTTCACCCGGCCCGGATATTCATGGGGGACACCGGGTCCCACTTTCTGGGCGGGGCGGTGTGCGCCCTGGCCTTCGCCATGGATATGCCGCTGATTATCGTGCCGCTGGGGATTATCTATGTGATCGAGATGTTCTCGGACCTGCTCCAGATCGGCTACTTCAAGGCCACGAAGGGCAAGCGCATTTTGAAGATGGCGCCGCTGCACCACCATCTGGAGTTATCCGGCTGGAGCGAATATAAGCTGTTTGTTGTGTTTACGGGCATTTCGGCGGTTTTTGCCGTGATTTCATATTTCGCCGTGCGTTCGCGGTTTTTGCCGGGGATGTGAGTTGGGAGGCGGCAAATCATGCCGCTTGTACCCCCTCTGCCGCCTGCGGCGGCACCTGTTTACCCCCTCCGTCACGACTTCGTCG
>JAJUHI010000135.1 GCA_029267955.1 Sporobacter termitidis
AAAAATACAGGGTATCGCATGCGATGCCCTGTATTTTTTATCGGTACTCGATTTCAACACGCAAATTCTGCCAGCAGCGCATCAAGCCGCCCGTCGCCTTCAAAGTACTCCCGGAACTGCGAGAGCATAAACGATACAAGCTCCCTGACGTCCTCAGCCCGCATGTGCGACTCAATTCCGTCATATGTCCCGAAGAAGCCGTTAAGGGCGGATACTTTATGGCTGGCCGTATCGGGAAGGAGCAGCGCGGCTCTCGCCATCTCCGCCAGGTACGACAGCGTTTGGAAGCAGTCTTCTTTCCGGTCAAACCTTTTCAGCATGTGGGCTTTATGGTGAGCGTTGTTGATTTTATGCACCGTATACAGCGTTTCGCCGCCCTCGTCAAACAGGCGCAGCAGCTTCTCTTTCATGTTGCAGTATAAAAGCGCCTGTTCGTAATCCTCCTGCTCGTACAGGGCGATGTAATAAAATAAGGTCATCGTCTCCATGTTCATGAAAAACTCGAACAGCGTCTTTTCAACGTGCCGCCGCAGCTCATCGTATTTTTTGCTTTCATAAAGTATCTGTGTTGTCAGGAGCATTTTCGCGCAATAGCTATTGGGCGACAGCTTCTCCAGTGTCTCCAGCGCCTGCGTAAACCGGCCGGTTTCGGAATAAATCCGGGAAAGCATTTGGTACGCCTGATCCAGGATGCTTTCATCAAAGCTGACGCCGATAATCTCATGCAGGATATCAATGGCCTTCTCTGCCCCCGCCTTCTTTTCCTCTTCCGTCTCGCCGACGCGGACCATCATGGAATGCGCAGAGGCCAGGGAGAGCTTGAGCCTGTCGCTGTTGGGATACCGGGCCAGGGCCTTTTCATAATACTCAATTGCGTCGTACGGGGTGGTTGCCGTTCTGTCCGCGTCCAGAATCTTCTGGACCTCTTTCTCGTAGGAATCCAGATGAAACCCGAAAAGCCGGTCGATGGACACATTAAACAGCTTGGCCAGCTGCGGGAACAGGCTCACATCCGGCGCGCAGACGTCGTTTTCCCACTTGGACACCGACTGTTCGGTAACGCCCAGCTTACTTGCCAGCTCGCTCTGGGTCAGCTTATGGCGTTTCCGCAGCTGGCTGATATTCTTGCCGATGGACATGGCGGCACCTTCCTTTTTCCGGATTGCCCGGGGGGCGACCCCCGGCCTGGTTTCAGCATACACCGGCCTTTAGAAAACCGCCATCCACCGTTTTGCTTGTTTCGGCGGCGGAAAAACAACCATAAGTTGAGCGCCGGTACGTCCTCCGGCGTTTAACAACTGCTCCCTTCCGGTTTACCCTCGTCTGCCGTCAGCGCGTCAAAGATGGACAGCTCGCTTTTTCCCGTCCGGAGCGCCGACCTGATATCGGGCGAATCCAGGAGGCTGCCGCCCTTATACAGGCCGTTGCAGGTGATAAAGTAGATGCTCCGTTTCAGGGACACCCGCATGCGCTTTAAGAGATCGTGGGTGACGGTGCAGTGCCGCCGGGCTTCAATAATGCGCTTTGCGCAGGTTATCCCGATGCCCGGGACGCGGATGAGGGTATCGAAATCGGCGGTGTTGACCTCCACGGGGTACATGTCCAGATGCCGCAGGGCCCAGGCGGTCTTCGGGTCGATATCCTCATAAAGGTTCGGCTCCGATTCCGGCGTCACATCGTCGGGGGTGAAGCCGTACAGCTGCATCAACCGGTCCGCCTGGTACAGCCGCGCCATGCGCCAGTAAGGGGTCTGGGTCAGCGGCAGCTGCTCGTTTTCATACCCCTTTGCTTCATGCAGGTAATGAAAGGCCGTGTAGTACACCCGCTTTAAGCCGTACTTGCGGTAGAGGGCGCCGGCCAGCGTCATGATTGTCCGGTCGTCCTCCCCCGTGCTGCCGGCCATCAGCTGCGTCGTCTGGGAGGTGGCAAACCGGCGCTTGTCATATTTCGCGCTTTGTATCTGGGCGGCGATGCTCCCCATGGGGGCTAAGATATTCGCTTTGTTTTTCTGTTTGGCGACGCGGCTGTAGCCCGAGGAATGGGCCACCTCGATATTGACGCTTAAGCGGTCGGCATACCGCCCCGTTTTTTCGATTAACAGCGGGTCTGCCCCCGGCATGACCTTGGCGTGGATAAAGCCCCGGTAGCCGTATTCCTCCCGCATGAGCCGGACGCTCTCGGCCAGCAGCTCCTGGGTGTAATCGGCGTTTTTATAAATGGCGGAGGAGACAAAAATGCCGTGCCCGCAGCGCTTTGCTTCATCCACCGCCATTTTCGCCAGCTCCCGGGGCGCGTGGCAGTAGCTGTGGCGCTCTTCCCGCCCGCTCCGGCAGCCGCAGTAGGCGCAGTTGAAGACGCACGCGCTGGACAAAAACATTTTCGGCACCTTCGGCGGCGCGGGCTTGCTCTTAATGTCCGAAGCGCACAACAGCGCCGTCTTCTCCGCCTCGCTGTCAAGGCCCACCTCATATTTGGCGTCGTCTTTCATCAAGGCGAGCTTATCCTCTATATCCAGTTGTTTCGGTATGATGATGTTGGACATAGGCGTGCTCCCGAATGACATTTACTGGTTACCTGACATTATATCACCTTTGCCGTCCGATAAAAGCTGAAATAAAAAAAAGAATTGCGGCACCTTTGCGCGCAATCCTTTTACTCCCTGTAGGAACTGGCTTTTTTAAGTTCAATCTGCGTTTTGAAGACGAAGCGCCGGAGCTCGTCCAACTCGTTTTCCTTGTTTAAAAGCCGGCAGCCGTAAATGTAATAACTGCCCATAACATCCTTCCTGATAACCTGCGCCTTGCAGCTGATGTACTTCTTTTCCAACGGGAAATCGAACAGGAGACAGGCGTTGTTCCCGCCAACGTTGTAATCGGTTTTCAGCAGCATGCCGTTGGCGCTGACGTTCAGCGTCTCCATAATAACCTTTCTGTCCGGCTTGATGAGAAGCTTGCCCTCCGCGACGCCCTTTAAGGCCAGCAGGATATTGACGTTGACCCGGACGTCGGACCGCCTCTGCCGTTCGTCGACGAGGCTCAGCTGGTGCAGAAACGCCACGTCCGGCGTTGCCCGCTTCACGACCCCCTGATAGCAAAGCACGCCTTTGATCTCATCGTACATCTCGATGAAGACATTGTCCGTATCACGCAGCAGGTGGTTGCGCCCCACAAGGACACAGGCTTCTTTTTTCTTGTTGTCCAGCTTCATGACGTAACAGTAAGCGGATTCTTCCTGATCGGCAAGATTGATGATTGCATCACATTTTGCAGGCATTGCGTCCACCCTCAATACATCATGCTTTTCTGTCCAAGTTATCCTATTATTTCATTTATTATCAAATGTTGTTCTATTTTGGGTATCCCAATGTTATCATAACATGTCATATTTTTCAACATAATTTAAGGTCAAAACACAGCCCGTCTGAAAAGCGCGTCTTATGGCAGAATTGCTCATAACATGATATAATTAGCAACTGAAAAGATGGCTTGAGAAGGGCGGCCTGACCGGATGAAAGATGTTTTGCAAAAATACGCCCGTCCCGCGCTGGCTCTGCTGCTGACACTGGCACTTGTCTGCCTGCTGTCGTACAGGCCGGCGCCGGAAGGCGCCGTACCGCGGCGGCACATTGTTTCCTGCTGCGTGGGGGACGCCACCGGAGACGGCGTGCCCGAGCTGCTGGCACTGTCAGGCACCGGCAGCATCGACACCGGAGAGCGCTGCGGCCAGGCGCTGCTGGTTTGCGATGCGTCAAGTGAAGAAGACGCCGGCCGGCTCGGCTATATCCCGCCGGAAAAAATACGGCACCGGATCGACCTGGCCGGCATCAAACCGCTGAAGGTGCAGCTTGGCGATATTAACGGCGACGGCCTCAACGAGGTTTCGGTCTGCGTCTATAAGACGGCAAAGTTCCATCCCGAGATGGCCAAGCGCCCGTTCTTTTTTGACCTTAAGGAGGGCAATCTGATACCGATCTGGCTTGGCTCGCGCCTGTCCCGCCCCTTCGACGACTATATCCTGTCCGACCTGGACGGCGACGGCTATGATGAAATCATCGCCGTGGAGCAGCTGGAAAACGGCGGCCGGCTGATTGCCGTTTACGGGTGGAAAGGGTTCGGGTTCGAGCTGTTGGCCCAGTCGGCGGCATATGACGGCCTGCTACGACTGGCGGCGGCGGACGGGCAGGACGCTTCGGAAATATGCGCCATTCTTTCCAATAATAAGGAACAAACGGCGCTTAAATTCCGTCTTGATAACGATAACCGTCTGGTGAGCAGTTCATATTGAATTGAGGAGAATTAAAATGAAGCTTATTAAAAAAGCCCTCCGACCGCTGTCCCTGGCCCTGGCGGCCGCCTTACTGGTCAGTCTTGCCGGCTGCGGCGGCGGTGCCCAAAAGGGCGCGCAGCCGTCCGGCCAACCCGCGCTTTCAGCCGCCGAATCGCCGTCCGCCGGCCCTCAAACGGGCGGGCTGATGAACCTCGGCTACGCACCGGGATTTGGCAAAGCGGGCGCTTTGTACACCCCGGTCAGCGTGACGCCCCAGGTGGCCGACTACAAGATAGAACCGGACCTGTCCAACGTGGTGAATCTTGACCAGTTCCCGAATCTGACCGAGGAGCAGCTTGAAAAGCTGGCCCAAAACGGTTTCGTGGCGGCGCCGGGCAGTCAGGAGCAGCTTTTTTACATCTATGAGGACAATACCTATAAGAAAATCCCCAATTTTGTAACGGCCGACTCGGTTTTGCAGGTTTATCACATATTCTACGATTACGCCCTGAGAAGCGTTGAAGGCTTAACGCTGCTCCCGGAAGCCGTGAAGCTCAATAACAGCATGCTCACCCGGCTCCAGAGGGAGTATGCGGCGATCACAAATCCCACTGTCAAGGCAGAGGCCCTGATTGTGCTCGGCTACTTCGGCGTTGCCCAGCTGGCCTTCGGCGAGGCGCTCCCCGCGGACTTCCCGGCGGAAGCCAAAGCCCTTGTCGACAGCGAAATGGAGCTTTTTAACAGGGCCGGGGGCCGGAGTTCCTCTCCCCTTTTGGGGTACGAAATCGACTATTCGCTGTTTACCCCGCGCGGGCATTATACCCGCAGCGCGGAGCTGGAAAGGTATTTTAAGGGCATGGCCTGGTACGGCGTCGTGCCCTTCCCGCTGTATAAAAGCGACGGCACCCGCAACACATCGTCGGCCATACGGTCGATTCTCATCTCGACGGCGCTGTCCCGGCTACCCGCGGCGGAGGGCGGCAGCCTGTGGGAGAACATTTACAGCACGACGGCGTTTTTTGTGGGTACCGCCGACGACATTACCCCCTACCAGCTGGCCGAGATCATAAAGGAGGTTTACGGGGATTCGCCCGACCTTGACGGCCTGTCCGACCCGTCCAAGCTGGACCGTTTCTATGAGGCGGCCGAAAAGCTGCCGAGGCCGCAGATTGTCCCCAAGCAGGACCTGGCGCTTGCCGAGGGCAAAAACGTCCCGGTGGGGCTGCAGCTGCGGTTTATGGGCCAGCGCTATATACCCGATTCGGAGATTCTGCAAAATCTCTGCGAATCGTTATACCGCCCCGTCCCGACGGGCCTTGACGTCTTCGCGTCGCTGGGCTCCGAGCGCGCCGCCGACATTATCGGCACGGTTTACAGGCCGACGGAGGCCTGGCCGGACTATACGGAGAACTTTGAACGCATGAAGGAGAAGTTTACCTCCCTGCCGGAGGAAATGTGGCAGTCCAACATGTATTACGCCTGGCTGTGGACGCAGAACGCTTTAACCGGCAGCTATGGCAAGGGATATCCCATGTTTATGCGCAACACGGCCTGGCAGGACAAATCCCTCTGTACCGCGCTGGGCAGCTGGGCCGAGATGCGGCACGACACGATCCTGTACGCCAAGGGCTCGGCGGCCGAGTGCGGCGGTTTTGACGAGCCGCCGGTAGTCCGGGCTTATGTGGAGCCCAACCCCGAGCTGTTTAACCGCCTGCTGTGGCTGGCGCAATACACA
>JAJUHI010000136.1 GCA_029267955.1 Sporobacter termitidis
CCATGCTGTCCATGGTGTTGACGGCCTTATAAAAAAGCCCCAGGGGCGCGCCGCCGATTGCCATGAACAGCAGCGGCGCGATGACCCCGTCGCTGGTGTTCTCGGCCACCGTTTCAACGGCGGCCCGGGTGACGCCCGCCGCGTCCAGCCTGTCCGTATCGCGGCCGACAATCTCGGCCACGGCCGCCCGGGCGGCTGTCAGGTCGCCCGCTATCAAAGGCTTGTACACCGTGAGGCTCGCCACCCGGAGGGAACGCAGGGACAGGCACTGCCAGATCAGAACGCTCTCCGCGGCCACCCGCAGCCAGGGGGATACAAGCTGGCACAAGGCCAGAATGCCGATACCCGCTGTCAGCGAAATCACGCCCATGACAACAACGAGAAAGACGCCCGCCGTCACCTCGCCCGCCGGAGTTTTGGGAAACAGCTTTCTCAATACGCGCTCGAAAAAGGGGATCAGCTTCCCGTAGCCCAGCACAACATGCGGCCACCCGATGGGATCGCCGAGGATCAAATCCAGAATAAAGCCGATAACAAGGGCAATAAGGGTGTACATAGGCGCCTCCAAATCTGTCCACAAAACCATTCTGGTTTTAATGAGGGAGCTGCCGGCGCAGCCGGCTGAGGGAGATTAACCATGGGCCTCCATATACCGGGCCGCGGCGTTGACAAAGTTCACGGCGAACGCGGGGTTGCCGTAAAAATACAGGTGGGGGAAGCCGGCGAACAGGTTGCCGTCGGCGACGATGCAGGGCCACGTTTTGCCGCCGGTTTTTTCCGCCATGAAGGCGTCGCCGGGGGCGGTGGTGTCCCAGTGGTGGAACTCGTGCCCGGGGATGCTTTCCCCGGCCCTGCACAGCATGTTGTCCCGCCGCGCCGTCAGCCGGGCATACCCAAACCGCTGCAGGCCCGGCGTTTTATAGCCGCGCCCCTTGATAACGCCCGCCATGGCGTGCGCCTGCCCCGTATCGTCCTCCAGCGTCTCGTGCAGGTAGAGAAACCCGCCGCATTCGGCCAGGATCGGCATGCCGGCCCCGGCGGCGCTGTGGATGCACGCCAGCATGGCGGTGTTCCGGCTGAGCTTATCCGCGTAAAGCTCCGGGTATCCGCCGCCCAGATAGACGGCGTGGGTATTCTCCGGCAAGCCATCGTCGCAGAGCGGGCTGAAGGGGACGAGCTCGGCGCCGGCCTGTTCTAATAGGGCCAGATTGTCCTCGTAGTAAAAGCAGAAGGCAGCGTCCCTCGCCACCGCGATGCGGGGGCGTGACACCGCGATGCGGGGGCGTGACACCGAGATGCCGGGGCGGTGCGCCGGTGGAACGCCGGGCGCCGGCCCTGGAATCGGCGCGCTGCCGGCAACCTCGGGCGCGGCCGCGGCGATTTCCAGCAGGGCGTCCAGGTCGATGTATGTCTGGGCGGCTTCACCCAGCCGCTCAAGCTTTGCCTGCAGGTCCGTGATTTCCTGGGCGGTGACGAGCCCCAGATGACGGCTGCCGATGACGCAATCCTCCAGCCGGGGCAGGTGCCCCAGCATTTTGAGGCCCGTTTCAGCCTCCAGCATCTCCCGGGCCATCTCAAACAGGGGTTTTGAGCAGTCGTTCAGGATAACGCCGGCAATCCCGCTGTCAGGCCGGAATTCCTTAAACCCTTTGATGGTGGCGGCGATTGAGAGAAACGCCCCCCGGGCCGAGACGACCAGTATCACGGGCGTATCGGTGACGCGGGCGATCTCGTAGCTGCTGGCGTCGGCGCCGGTCCCGGAGCCGTCGTAATAGCCCATGACGCCTTCAATGACGGCGGCGCCGCGGCCGCGGGCATGGGTTGCCACAAGATAACGGACCGTTTCCGGCGGCGTGAAGAAGAGGTCCAGATTGTAGGAGGGGATATCCAGCACGGCCCGGTGAAACATGGGGTCGATATAGTCCGGGCCGCACTTGAAGCTCACGGGGTCAAGCCCGCGGGCCTTCAGCGCCGCCAGCAACGCCAGGGTCACGGTAGTCTTGCCCGTGCCGCTGGCCGGCGCCGCTATTAAAAATCTGGGTATGTTCGGCATGGTATCCCCCCGTCCGCTGCCGTCAAGATAACACAAAACGCCCCTCCGGGACGGAGCGGCGTCAAAGGGCATGTCATCTAAACGCAGGTTTAACCGTCAGCCATCCGCAGAGCGGACTGGTGACGCGGCGCCATGCGCGGCGGCTACCCGAGCACCCTCCGGCCGAAGTCCCGTCGGCCTTGTGGCAGCAATCGCAGCGCCTGTATTCTGGCTCGAGCGTCGTGGCCGTGGTTTCGCCTTCCCATAAGCATTTTGGCAATCTGACCAAATACCTTACAGTGACCGGGGCGCTGCCCCATGAAACGCGGCTGGTACTCTTACAGCGGCGGCTCCGCGCGGGCTTTTCACCCGACTTCCAAGAATTTCGGCTTGTCCGAAAGTCTTTGCGCTGACGATTTTATATTTTCGCATAACAAACAGGTCAATTGGCGGCACAGGCCGCCGCCTTTATGGTAATGGCAAAACACGGATTTGTCAAGCGGCGCGGTCAACATAAACACGGCAAAAAGGCGAATACTAAGCAGGCACACAAGAAGAGAGGTGCCCTATGAATATCGAGCAAAAGCTCCAGAACGAGATCGAACGCATTGCCCAGGAGTATGAGAAAATTCATAACGAGGTCGAAGCGCTGTGGAGTTCGCAGATCGTCTTTACGTGGCATTGGTGGCTGGACGTGGGGCTGTCCGTGCTGCCGTGGGTCCTGTGGCTGATCGTGCGCGACAGAAAAAGGCAGCACAGCCTGTTTTATGCCGGCCTGTTTGCCATGCTGGTGGCGGTCATGCTGGATAAAGTCGGCGTTTCCCAGGCCGGCTGGAAGTACAACTCCCTGCTGCTGCCGTACTTTGTCCAGTACCTGCCGTGGGATATAACCGTCATGCCGGTGGTGACGATGCTTTTCATTCAGTATTTTCCAAAGGTCAGCCCCTGGATCAAGGGGGCGGTGTTCGGCGCGGCGGCCGCCTACGTCGTTGGACCAATTTTCATGTGGCTGGGCGTTTACGAGCCCAGCAGCTGGGAGCACCATTACTCCCTGCCCATCTACTTTGTCATCTTTATGATCTCGTACTGGCTGTATTATCGCAGCCTCCGGGAGTGCGAGGCCAGAGGCTAAAGATTAAGCCCCCGCCCCGCGTGGCTCGATAAACGATAACCCGCAGGGCAAGGGCTCTGACCTTGCTGATTAGTTAACTAATAGCTGCGTTCTTCCTCGAGGTTGCCGCCGCACTTTTCGCGGAGGTCGTCCCAGGTGTTGTAGATGTTTCTGGCGTGCAGGTCCTTCAACTGCTCCTCGGTGTAGCCCAGGCTCCGGATGATCTCCTCGCTGTGCTCGCCCAGGAACGGGCCGCGGGCGTACTTTCTCTTCTCGCAGCCCTTGATGGTGACGGGCTGGCGGACCATGGTGCGCTCGCCGGTGAGGTACTTGACCTTTTCGAAGGCGCCGATGGCCCAGGCCTGCTTGTCTTCCAGAACCTCTTCCCAGACCTGGCAGATGGAGTGGGGGATGTCGGCCTTGGTCAGGATGTCAACCCACTCCTCGGCGGTCTTCTGGGCGAAGGCCTCGTCGATGATGGCGATAAACTCGCCGTGGAGCTTGTTTTCCGTGATGTTCTTCATGGTGTAGCGCGGATTGCCCACCAGGTCCTCGCGGCCGATGAGGGGCATGAATTTCGGGTAGAAGACGTCAAAGGGCGGCATGGACAGCTGGATGAAGCGGCCGTCCTTCGTCTTGTAGGTGTTGTTGAACGGGTTCTCGGCCACCTTGCGGCTGGTGGGGTACTTGGTGCCCAGCTCCGTATACTGCGCGGCCTGAATCACGATGCCCTGGGTCCAGATGGCGCTGTGGAGCAGGTTGATTTCAACCTTGTCGCCCCTGCCGGTCTTCTGGACGTTGTAGAGGGCCACCATGATGCCGGCGGCCAGGAACATGCCCGTGGTGTGGTCGCCGATGCCGGGGACCAGGTTGATGGGCTCGCTTTCCTTCTGGTACAGGGTGCCCTGCAGGCCGCTGCGGGCCCAGAAGGAGGTGAAGTCGTAACCGGGCAGGTTGCAGTCGGGCCCTTCCTCGCCGTAACCGGTAAAGGAGGCGTAAACGAGCTTCGGGTATCTGTCCTTGAGACTCTCGTAGTCAAGGCCCAGCTTGGCGATGGCCTGGGGACGCCAGTTGGTGATGAAAATGTCGGTGGTCTCCAGCAGCTTGAAGAGGATCTCGCGGCCCTCGGGGGCTTTCAGGTCCAGGACAAGCCCTTTTTTGTGGGCGTTTTCAAGGTCCCAGGTTGTGTTTTCGTAGGGGGTGCCGAGACGGCCTTCGGAAACGCCGTTAAAACGGACAAGGTCGCCGCTTTTGGGTTCGATTTTGATAACCTCGGCGCCGAATTCGGCGAAGAAGCGGGCACAGGCGGGAGCGCCGATAAAGGTGCTCATGTCGATGACCTTGATGCCTTCGAGTGGTCTCATGCTCATTCAATAATCCTCCTGAGGGTGATTTCATTAGACGCGACGTCGTTTCGGGTTCAATATAACAGAGATTTTATTGTACAACGCCGGATTTGTCAATCGTTCAGATTGTTACTTTACATAATTGACGGTGCGGACTTTTCTGTTGGCCGACGAAAACTTGTCGCCGTCGCCAATGCCGGCAATCACACCGCAACAGACCGTATAGCCCTCCGGCACGCCGCACTGCTTTAAAAGCTCGGGGCCCTCGCTGCCGGAAAAGGCGCTCTTGATGCTCATCAGGAAACAGGAGCCGAGCCCCAGCCCCGTGGCGGCAATCAGCACGTTTTCAGCGGCGCAGGCGCAGTTGGCCAGGCCGTTCTGGTCGGGCGCCGAGAACAGCATCAGCACGGGCGCGCCGTAGAGGGGCTCGTAGCCGGGCAGGGAGGCCCGCTCCTTCGCAAAGCCCTCGCTTGCAAGCATGGCGGCTTTTGTAATATCGTTAATACGCTTTATCAGGTCCGCTTTTTGAACAACGCTCAGGTGCACCGCGCCGCCGCCGGGGCCGGACAGGCCGGCGTCCGCCAGCGCCTTCAGCTGCTCGTCGGTCGGCGCTTCCTGCTTGTACGACCGGACGCTTTTGCGTTTTAAGATGGCTTCCATTGCTTCCATGTGTGTGTAACCTCCTCTGAATAAAAAACCTTTTGATATGCCATGGGTGAGTACGTAGGGGTCGCCGTCTTCAGTCGACCCGATTACCACGTCGATATGCGGAACGCCGTGGACGGCGTCCCCTATTGATGTTGGGGATTTCCGGTTAATCAATACGCCCTCGTCGCGTTGTCCCGTAGGGCGCGGCTTCCCAAAGAACCAGAGGTTCTTTGCGCCGCCTGTAACTCCCTCCGGCGCGAAGGCCTTGCTGCGCAAGCCCTTCGCACCACCTCCCTCAAAGAGGGAGGCTTACCCCCCTGCGCAACTGCCAATTTTACCGCAGGGGCGTCCTGCGTGGCCGCCGTATTCGAATGCGGAGGGTACGGCGGGGGAGGCCGCACAGAGCCCCTGCCCTACATAGGGATGCGTGCAAAGGCCCTTTGCTATTCGTCCTTGGGATGATCGTTGATGACCCTTTTATTGAATTTTTTATCGTATTCCAGCAAACGGAACGACAGTTCGATGTGCAGCAGCATGTCGTTGTCGCTGAGGCTGAAGTTTAAAATCTCCTCGATGCGCTTTAAGTGGTAGATCATGGAGTTGCGGTGCAGGTGCAGCGCCTTGGCGGTGTTGGTGATGTTGCGGGAATGCTTGAGGTACATGTACAGGCTGTCCGTAAACGACGTCTTGTGCTCGGCGTCGTACGCCATGAGATACTCCAGCTTCGGGTGGCAGAACTTTTTAAGGTCGGTGGTTTCGGCGCAGACCTTGGCGATATGGTAGATGGCGTAATCGTCGTAAGGGTAGATGGTGACGTCGCTGTCGATATGC
>JAJUHI010000137.1 GCA_029267955.1 Sporobacter termitidis
AGTCCTAAAAGCAGGGGAGGCGGATGCCTGATGGTTCTCATCATCGACAACTACGACAGCTTTACCTATAACCTGGTGCAGCTGGTGGGCGGCATCACGCCCAATATTGGGGTCCTGCGGAACGACGCGGTGACCGTGGAGGAAATCCGCCTGTTAAAGCCGTCCCACATCATTCTGTCGCCGGGGCCGGGGTACCCGAAGGACGCCGGCGTCTGCGAGGCCGTTGTCCAAAAGCTGGGCGGCGAGATCCCCATCCTGGGGGTCTGCCTGGGGCATCAGGCCATCTGCGAGGCTTACGGCGCCGCCATCGCCCACGCCAAAAAGCTCATGCACGGCAAAAAAAGTATGATCACCATTAACAGCGGCCACCCGGTCTTCCGCGGGCTGCCCGGCGTGATCGAGGCCGCCCGGTACCATTCGCTGGCGGCCCTCGGCTCTACTCTTCCGGCGTGCCTGGAGATTATCGCCCAGGATGAACTGGGCGAAGTGATGGCCGTTTCTCACCGGGAAAAGGCCGTGATCGGATTGCAGTTTCACCCGGAATCGGTGCTGACGCCCCAGGGAGAGACCATCCTGCGCAACTTTTTGGATATAAGAGAGGTGACATCATGATCCGCGAAGCGATTAAAACAGCTGTCGACGGCAACAACCTGCCCTTTGACATGGCAAGGGAAGCCATGGACGAAATTATGCGCGGCGAGGCCACAAGCGCCCAGATCGCGGCGTTTTTGACGGCGCTGCGGATGAAGGGGGAGAGCATCGACGAGATCACCGCCTGCGCCGGCGTCATGCGTAGCAAGTGCACCCGGCTGCCGGTGGACCGTGAGGTCATCGACATTGTGGGCACCGGCGGCGACGGGGCCATGACGTTTAACATCTCGACGGTGACCGCCTTCGTGGTGGCGGCGGCCGGGGTGCCGGTGGCAAAGCACGGCAACCGGAGCGTGTCCTCCAGATGCGGCGCGGCCGATTTTCTGGAGGCGCTGGGCGCAAACCTGAATCTCACCCCGGCGCAGAACGCCCAGGTACTCGACCGGACGGGCATGTGTTTTATGTTCGCGCCCAACTACCATACCTGCATGAAATACGCCGCTCCCGTCCGCAAGGAAATCGGCGCGCGCACCATTTTCAACATTCTCGGGCCCCTGGCAAACCCGGCCTTCGCTACCCTGCAGCTTTTAGGGGTCTACGATAAAAAGCTGCTGGTGCCAATGGCGCAGGTGCTTTTAAATCTTGGCGTCCGGCGCGCCATGGTGGTCCACGGCGACGACGGGCTGGACGAAATTTCGATGACGACAACCACGTCGGTATGCGAGGCGGCGGCCGGGGCGCTGCGGCAGTACACCCTGGACCCGCTTAAGCTGGGCTTTTCCTTCTGCCGCCCGGAGGAGCTGGAGGGCGGCGAGGCCGCCGACAACGTCAAAATCGCCGCGGCGATCTTCGCGGGCGAAAAGGGGCCCAAGCGGGACGTGGTGCTGCTCAACGCATCGGCCTGCCTGTATCTGGCCGGGAAGGCCGATACGCTTAAAGAGGGCGCGGTCCTTGCCGCGCAGATACTGGACAGCGGCCGCGCCGGGCGCAAAATGCAGGAGTTTGTTGCCGCGACACAGGAGGTGTCGCGTGAGACACAGGAGGCCGGCGCATGATTTTGGAGGAGATTAAAGCGTCGGTCAAAAACCGGCTGGAGATTCAAAAAAAGCAGGCGCCCCTGGAGGCGCTCGTCGCCCGCGTCGAAGCGCAGGCAGGTACAGAAGCGGCGGCCCCGCCGGTTTTTAAACGGGCCCTCAGCAAACCGGAGATGTCCTTTATCTGCGAGATCAAGCGGGCGTCGCCCTCCAAAGGCCTCATCGCGCCGGACTTTCCCTATCACGATATTGCCCGGGAGTACGAGGCGGCGGGGGCGGACGCCGTATCGGTCCTGACGGAGCGGGACTATTTTATGGGCAGCCCCGATTACCTCAGCGCCGTCAAGGCCCACATCAGTCTGCCGGTGCTGCGGAAGGATTTTATCGTCGACGAGTACCAGCTGTACGAGACAAAGCTGCTGGGAGCCGACGCGGTTCTCCTCATCTGCGCGCTTTTGGATACCGAGACCCTGCGCCGGTACCTGGACCTTTGCCGCCGGCTGGGGCTGTCGGCGCTGGTGGAGGCTCACGATGACCGCGAGATCGGCTCGGCTGTGGAAGCCGGGGCCCGAATCGTCGGCGTCAACAACCGGGACCTTAAGATCTTTGAGGTGGATTTATATAACTGCATCCGACTGCGGCCCCTTGTGCCGGCGGGCATCCTGTACGTTGCCGAGAGCGGAATCAGCTCGGCGGAGGATATCGCGCGTTTAAAAGACGCCGGGGTTGACGCCGTCCTGATCGGGGAGGCGCTCATGCGCAGCCCCGACAGGAAAGCGGCGCTGAGAGCGCTCAAGAGCGGCGGAACAGCGAAATGAGGATTTACCAATGCCTAAAATCAAAATCTGCGGGCTGACGCGGCCGGAGGATATTGAAGCGGTCAATGACGCGAAACCGGATTATATCGGGTTTGTCTTCGCCCCCAGCCGCCGGCGGGTGACGCCGGTCGAAGCGGCCGCCATGAAAGAGCGGCTTGACGGGGATATCCGGTCCGTGGGCGTGTTTGTCAACGCGCCGGCGGAGGATATCGTTAGGCTCTGCCGGGGCGGCGTTGTGGACCTTGTCCAGCTCCACGGCGACGAGGACAGCGGCTATATGGCGGACTTGAAAAGCCGGGTCGACAGGCCCCTCATCAAGGCTGTCCGGGTGATAAGTCCGGCGCAAGTGCTGGCGGCCCAGGCGCTGCCCTGTGATTATCTGCTTTTAGACACGTATCAAAAGGATGCTTACGGCGGGACGGGGATACCCTTTGACCACGGGCTCATCCCGCCCCTTGAAAAACCCTTTTTCCTGGCCGGGGGCCTAAATGCCGGGAACATCGCCAAAGCCGCCGAGACCGGCGCTTATTGCCTGGATGTTTCCGGCGGCGCTGAAACGGACGGCGTCAAGGATGCGGAAAAGATTAAGGCGCTGGTCCGCATCGTCAGGGCGCTGCCGTGAGGGAAAAGTGGAGCGGCCGGGGAGTTCAAAGGTATCATTCCCGTTCACGGATACCCCTTCCGGCCAGCGACTTAAAAGCCGCTTGGCCACCTCCCCCAAGGGGGAGGCTTGGGACATGGATTCCCGCCTTCGCGGGAATGACAGGATTTGCGGTATTACCAGTGATTTAACGACAGGGAGGAACACGGTATGAAAGGTTGGTTCGGCGTCCACGGCGGGCAGTACGTGCCCGAAACGCTGATGAACGCTTTAATCCAGGTGGAAAAGGCCTATGACTATTATAAAAAGGACGAGAGCTTCAACAGGGAGCTGCAGGCGCTCTTTAAAAACTACGCCGGCCGGCCGTCGCTGCTGTATTACGCCGAGCGCATGACCCGGGACCTGGGCGGGGCGAAAATCTATCTGAAGCGGGAGGACCTCAACCATACGGGCTCCCACAAGATCAATAACGTGCTGGGCCAGGTCCTGCTGGCCAAACGGATGGGCAAGACCCGGGTCATCGCCGAGACGGGGGCCGGGCAGCACGGCGTGGCCACGGCCACGGCGGCGGCGCTGATGGACATGGAATGTGAGATTTTCATGGGCCGGGAGGACACGGAGCGCCAGGCGCTCAATGTCTACCGCATGGAGCTTTTGGGTGCAACGGTCCACCCCGTCGACAGCGGGACGATGACCCTCAAGGACGCCGTCAACGAGGCGCTGCGCGAGTGGACGGCGCGTATTGACGACACCCATTATGTCTTCGGCTCTGTCATGGGGCCGCACCCGTTCCCGACGATGGTCCGGGATTTCCAGAGTGTGATCGGCCGGGAGGTCCGGGCGCAGATCATGGAGCGGGAGGGGCGTCTGCCCGACGCGCTTTTAGCCTGCGTGGGCGGCGGCAGCAACGCCATCGGCCTGTTTTACGAGTTTATCGGTGACAAAGACGTCCGGCTCATCGGCTGCGAGGCCGCCGGCCGCGGCGTGGATACCCGGTCCACGGCGGCCACCATCGCCACCGGCACCCCGGGGATCTTCCACGGCATGAAGAGCTATTTCTGCCAGGACGAATTCGGCCAGATTGCGCCGGTCTACTCCATTTCGGCCGGCCTGGACTACCCCGGCATCGGGCCGGAGCATGCGCATCTGTACGACACGGGGCGGGCGGAATACGTCCCGGTGACGGACGACGAGGCGGTAGAGGCTTTTGAATATCTGTCCCGGCTGGAGGGGATCATCCCGGCGGTTGAAAGCGCCCATGCCGTGGCGTACGCCATGAAGCTGGCGCCTACCATGGGGACGGAGCAGATCATTGTCATCAATCTTTCAGGACGGGGCGACAAGGACGTGGCCGCCATCGCCCGGTATAAGGGGGTTCATCTCCATGAGTAGAATCGAAGCCGTTTTTAAAAACGGCAAGGCCTTTATCCCCTTCATCACGGCGGGGGACCCGAATCTGGAAACGACGGAGAAGCTGGTGCTGTGCATGGCGGAGGCCGGCGCGGACCTTATCGAGCTGGGCGTCCCCTTCTCGGACCCGGTGGCCGAGGGCGCCGTCATTCAGCGTGCCAGCCAGCGGGCCCTCCAGGCGGGGGCGACGACGGATAAAATCTTTGACACTGTCCGGCGCATCCGGCAGAAGACGGATATTCCGATGGCGCTTATGACCTATATCAATCCCGTCTTTGTTTACGGGCCGGATAAGTTTATGGAAAGCTGCCGTGACTGCGGCGTTGACGCCGTCATCGTGCCCGACCTGCCCTTTGAGGAAAAGGGCGAGCTGCTGCCCGCCTGCCGCCGCCACGGCGTGACGCTCATTTCCCTTGTGGCGCCCACCTCGGACGCGCGCATCGCCGGAATCGCCCGGGAGGCCGAGGGGTTTGTCTATGTGGTCTCGTCGCTGGGGGTGACGGGGGTCCGCAGCGAGATTGTGACGGACCTTCGGCAACTAATCGCCCTTGTCAAGGCCGAGAAGGACATCCCCTGCGCCGTGGGCTTCGGCATCTCCACGCCGGAGCAGGCCAGAGATATCGCCCGGGTGGCCGACGGCGTCATTGTGGGCAGCGCCATCGTCAAGCTGGTGGAGGAATACGGGGAAGGCGCCGCCGAACCGGTGGGGGCGTACGTGCGCGGCATGAAACGGGCCGTTTCCGGGGAATGAGGCGAGACCATGGTATTTGTATTGAAGAAAAACGCCGACCCTGAGAAAATCCAGCAGTTTCTCCGCAAGATCGAGGCCGCGGGCTGCTCGACCTTTCTGAGCACCGGCACGGAGCACACCGTGGTGTGCCTGATCGGCAACACGGCCAGTATTGACGTGGACTTTTTTGTCCAGACCAATGACATCGTCGAGTACGGCCGCCGGGTCACAGAGCCCTACAAGGCCGTCAACAGGACGGTCCACCCCGACGATACGCTGGTCCGGGTGGGGGATGTGACCATCGGGGAGGGGTACTTTCAGGTGATTTCCGGGCCCTGCTCTGTGGAGAGCCAGGCGCAGATTACAGAGGTTGCGCGGTCGGTTAAGGAAAGCGGGGCAACGCTATTGCGGGGCGGCGCCTTCAAGCCGCGGACCTCGCCCTATTCCTTTCAGGGGCTGCAGGAGGAGGGCCTGGCGTATCTGCTGGCCGCCGGGCGCGCTACAGGGCTGCCTGTTGTCACCGAGGTCATGAACCAGACGCAGCTGCCGCTGTTTGAGGATGTGGACGTGATTCAGATCGGCGCCCGCAACATGCAGAATTACGACCTGTTGAAGGAAGTCGGCCGCATGAAAAAGCCGGTCATCCTCAAACGGGGCTTTTCCAGCACCATTGAAGAATTTCTCATGAGCGCCGAATACATCATGGCCGAGGGCAACCCCAACGTCATCCTCTGCGAGCGCGGCATCCGCACCTTTGAGACCATGACCCGCAACACGCTGGAC
>JAJUHI010000138.1 GCA_029267955.1 Sporobacter termitidis
CCATCGTTTTCAATTACAGAACCTTGCTCCCCCTTCTCAGCGCTCTCTGTGCTCTCCTGATCAATCTCCTGATGCCGACGCACCCGAAGTTCACCTTAAAGGTGATGCCCTACTTCTCCATCGTGCTCGGCGCGCTCATCGCCCTGACTTCAGCCGCCGCCGTCGCAGCCCTCTTTTTTCCGCGCTTTCGGGCCAGATATGCATACAAGGCCTGGTTTTACGCCGCCTTTATCCTCGCGCTGAACGTGCTCAACATCGCGACGATCAAGCTGATGCTCCTGCAGCCCATTTATTTCCCGAATCCCGACCGGATTCTAAAGGTTTTTGCGGACGACTGGGCCTTTATCCTCAAGTGCCTGGGCTATTCCCTCCGGCTGCTGGTCACCGGCTATGTGATCGGGGCCGTCGCCGGGATCACCACCGGCATTCTGGTGGGGTGGAGCAAAAAGTGGAGCTACTGGGTCAACCCCCTGATCAAGATGGTGGGTCCGATCCCCGCCACGGCCTGGGTGCCGATTGCCCTGGTGTCCTTCCCCACCTCCTTCGGGGCCAGTGTGTTCCTGATCGCTCTGGCGGTGTGGTTCCCCACCACGGTGCTGACCAGCTCCGGCATCTCAAACGTGCAGAACTCCTATTTTGAGGTCTCCAGCACCCTGGGGGCCAAAACCCTCCACAAAATTTTCAAGGTGGCGCTCCCCGCCGCCATGCCCAGCATCTTTATCGGCATCTTCAACGGCACCAGCGCCTCCTTTATCACGCTGATGACGGCGGAGATGATGGGCGTCAAGTACGGCATCGGCTGGTATATCAACTGGCAGAAGGATATGCTCTCCTATCCCAACGTCTACGCCGGCCTCATCGTCATCGCCCTGACCTTCTCCTTGATCATCACCCTCATGTTCAAGGTGCGGGACCGTGTCCTCGGCTGGCAGAAGGGGGTCATCAAATGGTAAAACCCGCAACAGGGCGCATCCGCGCCGACAACGTCCGGAAGGCCTTTCGGCAGCCGGATGGCCAGACGGTGACGGCGCTGAACAATGTCTCCGCGGAGATCGCACCAGGAGAATTTATTTCCCTCATCGGCCCCTCCGGCTGCGGCAAATCCACCTTCCTGCGCCTTCTGGCAGGGCTCATATTGCCGGACGAGGGGACCTTCAGCCTGGACGACGCGGTGATCACCGGCCCGAGTTACGAGCGCGGCCTCGTCTTTCAGGACCCGACGCTGTTCCCCTGGCTGACGGTTTATGACAACGTCGCCTTCGGGCTGAAGATCCGCGGCATCCACCGGGACAGGAAAAAGGAGGTTCTGGACTTTATCAGCCTTGTGGGGCTAAAGGGCTTTGAAAAATCCTATCCGCACCAGCTCTCCGGCGGCATGGCCCAGCGGGCCGCATTGGCCCGGGCCCTTGTCAACCACCCGAAGGTGCTGCTGCTGGATGAACCCTTCGGCGCGCTGGACGCCTTTACCCGTATGAACATGCAGGATGAGCTGATCAAAGTCTGGCAGGAGCGCGGCACAACGACGGTGATGGTGACGCACGACGTGGATGAGGCCATCTACTTAAGCGACAGGATCTTCGTCATGTCGCCGCGCCCGGCCCGAATTGAAAGCATCATCCAGGTGGACATCGGCCGCCCCAGAGGGCGCGACCTGCCGGAATTCCTGCGCCTTCGCGCAAAAATTCTGCAGATTCTCGACTTTGCCGGCAAGCACGAGGATATCCAGTATTACTTGTAATCTAAAAAATCTATAAAGGAGACTTAACATGAAAACAAAAAAGGTGTTGTCAATTGTAGTCGCGCTCCTGATGCTTCTCGGGCTTTTCGCCGGCTGCGCCTCAAAATCGGCGGTATCGCCATCCCCCTCCGCCGGGACGCCGGAGGCCGGGACCGCGCCGTCCGAGGACCCCGACAAGGATTTTGTCCTGCGCATCGGCTACGGCGGCAGCCTGTGCGAAGCGCCGCTGCACATGGCCGTTGAAAAAGGCTTCTTCGAGGCCGAGGGGCTGAAGGTGGAGCTTATAAAGCTGGCGCCCGGCACCACCTTCGACGCCGTCACCGCCAATCAGATTGACGCCGGCTTCGCGCTTT
Organism: Sporobacter termitidis; assembly: GCA_029267955.1. Classification (GTDB taxonomy): domain Bacteria; phylum Bacillota; class Clostridia; order Oscillospirales; family Oscillospiraceae; genus Sporobacter; species Sporobacter termitidis_A. Next base: position 2,092 of record JAJUHI010000138.1, read on the forward strand.
TGGCCAGCCTCATTCAGCCGCTGTCCAACGGCCTGCCCATCAAGATTACGACGGGCCTCCACACCGGCTGCGACAAGGTCCTCGTCAAGCCGGGCTCCGGTATCGAAACGCCCGCCGACTTCGCGGGCAAAAAAGTGGGCGTGACCAGCTATACCGCAAGCCCCTATATCTTTGCCAAGCGGGTGCTGGCCGACAACGGCGTGGACGTCACGGCGGAGAACTCCCAGGTGGAATTTGTCGTCTACGCCGTGGCCGATCTGCCCCTGGCTCTTGAGAACGGCGCCGTGGACGCCATCGCCATGAACGACCCGACGGCGACGATCGCCGCCAACGAGTATGGCTACGAGGTCATCTTCGACTCCGCCCTTGACGAGCCCTACAAGGATCAATACTGCTGCTCGGCCTTCGTCCGGGAAAATATCGCGGCGGAGCACCCCGGCGTGGCGGCCAAGTACACCATCGCCATGCAGAAAGCCAGCGCCTGGGTGCAGGAACATCAGGACGAGGTGACGCAGATCCAGTCCGACAACAAATGGGTTGCGGGCGACCCGGTTGTCAACGCCCAGGTGTTAAAGACCTTCAACTACATCCCCTCCTATGAGCAGGCCTATGAAATGTTCGGCCTTCTGGCGCGCCAGCTGCAGGAAGTCGGCATGCTGGACGACGAGGTGGACACCGCAGCCCTCCAGAAAAACAGTTTTGTGTTACTGGATGGGTTGCCCTATAAATAATCGCACGTCAATCCGCAGGGGCCGCCCTCCCGGGCGGCCCCTCGTCACAACGGCTTCATCAGAAATGAAATACCATAAAAACGTGAGGTAACATTATGGAAAACGGCTGGCGCGTCGCCGTTGCAAGTACGGACGGCGATACCATCAACGCGCACTTCGGCAGCGCGCGGAGCTTTTGCATTTTTGACATCGGCAGGGACGGCTCGGTTGCGCTCTTGGAAAAACGCGCCGTCACAACCGCCCCCGAAGGCGCCGGTCATTCCGATAAGGCCATATTGGAAAAGATCGATATCCTCGGCGACTGCGCCGCCGTACTGGCGGTACAGATCGGCCCCGGCGCCCGTCGGCTGCTCGCCATCAACAGAATCTCGGCTTTGGAAGTGGACGGCGACATCACGGCAACACTTGACAAGCTGGCAAGGTACTTTATCAAAACGAAGCAGGCCGCGTTAAAGGACCGGCCGTGACGGCAACCCACAAACCGGACACCCTGGACTTCGCCAACCGCGTATACAGAATGGAGTCCGCATATTAACCGAGCAGAAGGCGTGAAAGGAGAGTCGCATGCCCTATCGAATTGCCGCCGCCAGTACCGACGGCAAGACCGTCAACCGGCATTTCGGCGCCGCGCCGCCGGCTATTTCAACGCTTACTGACTGCAGGATACCAATATGCACACACAAAAAAAGTCCGGTCTCCCGGACTTTTTTGTGTGGTGTTTATTCTGAGAAGAGCGCGGTGGAGAGGTAACGCTCGCCGGTATCCGGCAGCACCACGACGATGGTCTTGCCCGCGTTCTCCGGCCGCTTGGCCACTTCGGTGGCCGCCCACGCCGCGGCGCCCGAGGAGATGCCCACGAGAAGGCCTTCCGTCTTCGACAGCTCCCGGCCTGTGGCAAACGCATCCTCATTCTTGACCGTGATGACCTCGTCATAGATCTTGGTGTTCAAAACCTGCGGGACAAAACCGGCGCCGATACCCTGAATCTTGTGCGCGCCGGAACGGCCTTCAGAGAGCACCGGCGAATCGGCCGGCTCCACGGCGATAACCTTGATATTCGGATTCTTGGATTTAAGAAATTCGCCCGCGCCGGTGATGGTGCCGCCCGTGCCGACGCCGCCCACCAGGATATCAATCTTGCCGTCCGTATCCTCCCAGATCTCCGGCCCGGTGGTCTCCCGGTGCACCTTGGGGTTTGCCGGGTTGTCGAACTGACCCGGTATAAACGAATTGGGGATCTCCGCCGCCAGCTCGTTGGCCTTGGCGATGGCGCCCTTCATGCCCTTGGCGCCTTCCGTCAGGACCAGCTCGGCGCCGTACGCTTTCAGGAGGTTGCGGCGTTCCAGGCTCATCGTCTCCGGCATTGTCAGGATAATGCGATAGCCCCTGGCCGCGGCGACGGACGCCAGCCCGATGCCCGTGTTGCCGCTTGTGGGCTCAATGATGACCGAGTCGGGCTTTAAAAGGCCCCTGGCCTCCGCGTCGTCGATCATCGCCTTGGCGATTCTGTCCTTGACGCTCCCGGCCGGATTGAAATACTCCAGCTTTGCCACGAGGCTGGCCTTCAGCTCGTGCTTCTTTTCGTAATTGGTCAGCTCCAGCAGCGGGGTTTTGCCGATCAGGTCGGTTAAGCTCTTATAGATTTTTGACATATTCAAGACCTCCATGAAGAATAATATAAATCATATATGTTTGATATGATTTAATCATAATCCTCTTACCTCCATTTGTCAAGAGCTTTTTTGAAATTTTTTATACTTAATTTATATGAGATATAGGTATTGACAATAGGACGTCACCATATTAATATAATACATATATATATAGTATGGAATGAGGCTTGGCATATGAGAATATCTGCAAAGGGGCGCTACGCGCTGGCTGCGACGATCCATTTGGCGCAGAATTTTGATTCGGGCGAGTATACGACCGTTTTAAGCATTTCCGAGCGGTTCGGTATCTCTAAAATCTACCTGGAGCAGGTCTTTTCACTGTTAAAGCGCGGCAATATAGTCACCTCCGTCAAAGGCGCGCAGGGCGGCTACCAGCTGGCGCGCCCGCCTAAGGCGCTCACGTTGTACGACGTCCTCTCCGCCGTCGAGCTGACGCTCTTCGAGCAAAACGACGCGACGGTGGCGGAAACGGCTCCGGAAATCGAAAAGACCCTGGTTCAATCCGTCTACAGCGCGCTGGACGACACGCTGAAGAATACCCTGGCGGCCATCACGCTGGAGCAGCTGGTCCAGGAGGCCGAAAGCCATCTGTCGGACGACGGCTTCATGTTCTATATCTGACCGGATTCTTATAGTATTTCAATCTTCAACCAAAATAGCCAGTAACCGTCGGGTTTACTGGCTATTAATCATTTAATTAAATTATTTGACTTAATCACTTGATTTAATCGATTGATTGATTTATGATGGGCTTAAAGGAGGTTTCAACTATGACAACCGAAGAGAAAATCATCCTGGCCACCATAAGCTGCATCGAAAAGTACGGCATCGACAAGACGACGATCCGGCAGATCGGCCGGGAGGCCGGCGTTAACAGCGCGGCCATCAGCTATTATTTCAGGAACAAGGACGCCCTCATGAAACGGGTGCTGGACATCGCGTTAAACAACGCCTTCGATATGGACAATTTCAAGGACAGCGCCGGCCTGCCATTAAGCGAGCGCCTGACTGCGGTCATGGAGGGGATGACCGCGGGCGCGCTGAAATTCCCGAACCTGACGCGCGCTTTCCTGTCGGAGCTTCTGACCTCGGCGGACGAGGACGCCCCGGTGGTTAAAAAACTCCATGCGTTTCTCGATACGCTGCGGGACGAGATTCTTATAGCACGGCCGGAGAAGAGCGGCGCGGAAGTTAAACGGCTGCTCATCCAGCTGTCCTGCGCGACCTTCCTGTTCCCCGGCGCTTACCAGCAGTTTTTTAAAGGCTATCCGGAAATCGACCTGACCGACGACGCGGCCAGGAGCGCCTATATCCGGGAGCTTGTCGACAAGCTTTTATTATAAAAAGGAGTGATACCAGTGAAAAAGACGCGCGGCTTATTCATAAACCTTTTAGGAATCGTCGGCGCGGCGCTCATTTTTTTCATCGGCTGGGAATACAATATTCCGGCGGCGG
>JAJUHI010000139.1 GCA_029267955.1 Sporobacter termitidis
AGGTCGGGGAGGAGCAGCTCCCGGCTCTCCCAGATATGAGGGAGCGTCCTTGCGAGCATGACGGCTTTTTCGAGCCTTCCGGTGATGGCGTATAAAAAGCAGAGATTCGACCGGGTGGTACTGCGTATCTTTTCATTGGTGCTGCATCTCAGGACGCGCTCGCATAATGCGACGGCTTCGTCCAGCACGGCCATGCCTTCAGGTGTTTCAGCGTCTTCAAAGGACAATGAGAGGGCCAGTTCAGACATCAGGCCCGTCATCGTCGGGGTAAATTTTCAGGGCCTGCCTGTACACATCGGCGGCTTTGCGATAGTTGCCGGCGTCCATGTATTCATGAGCCATCTTGAAGATACCGTTTTTGTGGGACTTGCTGCGTATGGCGTCCATACCCAGAAGCGCGTCAACGGAAACGTCAAAGAAATTGGCAAGACCCGGCAGTAGCGTAATATCGGGATAACAGTCGCCGCGCTCCCACCGGCTGACGGACTGGAAGGTGACGCCCAGAATCTCCGCCAGTTCCTCCTGGGTGATGTTTCTTGATTTTCTCATGCGTTTTAGGTTTTCGCCCAAGCTCAACTCCATATGGACACCTCCCGGGTATGGTAAGCTCATTATACTATTTTTTACCAACGGGGCAATAACGCGGTTTTTGAAGGAGATTCAACATCAGCGCGAAAAAGGGCCAACAAAAGCCGGAACCCAGGATTCCGGCTCTCGTGTTATCCAGTTAAACAGCGCCTAAAACTTCACGTACACGGCCTTTTTTGCCCCGCAGACCGGGCAGGCGTCCGGGGCCTCGTCCAAGACCGTGTGGCCGCAGACCGGGCAGATGTGCACCGACTGCAGCGCCATATCCTTATTGGCGCGGGCGGCGGCCTGGGCCTGGCGGAACAGCTCCGCGTGGATTTTCTCCGCCTCCAGCGCGAAGTGGAAAGACCGCTCGGCGCCGGACTCGTTTTGCATTTTGGCGGTGTTGAGGTAGACCGGGTACATCTGCTCCACCTCGTGCAGCTCGCCGTCAATGGCGCCCTGTAGATTGTCGGCGGTTTTGCCCGTGCCGAAGACGGCGCCGGCCGTCACGGTCGCATCCGCGGTGCCGCCGGCGATAACGCGGAAATGATTCCCCGCGTGGACCCTCTCGGCATAGGCGATGGCTTCAAAGAGCTTGGCGATATTGGGAAAGCCCTCCTTGGCCGCCATGTCGCCCCAAATCAGGTACCGCATATGGGCCATACTTTCTCCGCCGTACGCCGAGCGCAGGAAATCGGCGGTCATCGCATTGTCTACTGCCATGTTAACACTCCCTTAATTTGCGTTACCCTTATTATATACCATAATTTTCACAAAATCCACGCATGTCCCGGCATATGCGCCGGTAGAAATTCAGCCGGCCAGCGTTTTCAGCAGTCGGAGGATTGGTTCCCAGATATCCGGGTAGTGCCGCAGGATGAAGCTTTCGATCTGCTCGCCCGTTGCGCTGTGGGAGATAAGGGTATACGTGCCGCTGACTTCGTGACCGATGGCGGTTTTCCCCAAAGCCACGCCGCCCACCGCAAGCTCGCCGGCGACAGCCACGCCGCCGCCGGCGTACAGGCCGAAAGCGACGCCGCCGATGGCAACAACGCCGATGCCGACGCCGCCCCAGGCGATGCCGCCGAACGCCAGCGCGCCCAGCGCCAGAAGCAAGCCCAGACTGATGCCCCCCAGCGCCAGCAGGCCGACGGAGATGGCGCCGAAACTTATAACGCCGACGGCCACGTTGCCGATGGCCAGAATTCCGCGGGCCACGGCCAGCCTTCCGTAATCGTTTGAAAATTTGATGTGGACCAGCGGCAGGCCCAGCACCTGGGTTTTGCTCTTATATTCAAACCCGCTGCGTTTTTTGATATAGTGCTTGATTTCGCTCAGTTGCTCCATGACGGCGGTGTTGTCGCTGGTGGTGACCACGGTTTTGAGCTGCTCTTTTTCGGTCGTGTTGGTCCGTACGAGATAATCCACGCTGACGCCGAATATATCGGATATCGCCACCAGCTTTTCTAGCTCGGGCATTGTCGCGCCGGCCTCCCATTTGCTGACCGACTGGCGCGACACATTCAAAAGCTCGGCCAGCTGCTCCTGGGAGTATCCCTTTTCACGCCGGAGCTGCAGAAGCTTTTCACAAAACATCATGATTCAATCACTCCGTTACCTTTTCTGCTCTCCAGTATAGGCGCCGCCGCCCGATAGCGCAAGAAATCGCCGTATTGCAATTTGTCAACCGCCGGTTGCACCCGCAATAAAACGGGGGTAAAAAAGACTGAGGCTGGCGCAAAACGGCGGGCGATTGATAATCGCCCCTACATGTTGTGGTTCAAATACCAACAGTACCACACGATTTCGTAGGGAACGGTTATCAACCGTTCCAAAATAATCGTTTTGCAACAGCCTCAAATAGATAGCTGCGAGGCTTTTTTCAATTTTGGTCACAGCGGCAGATGGATTTGCTTCTCCTCGTCCTCGATGGAGTAGCCGTCCCGGAACAGGCCCGTGCAGGCGTCCACCACGTCCTTGTTGTACAAAACGCCCGACTTGCCGCCGATTTCCGCCAGGGCCGCGTCAATCCCCAGGGCGGGGCGGTAGGGCCTGTGGGACATCATGGCCTCCACCACGTCGGCCACGATGAGGATTTTCGCCTCCGGGCAGATGCTGTCGTCGGTCAGCCCCTGGGGGTAGCCGCTGCCGTCGGCGCGCTCGTGGTGTTGGCGGATGGCCGTGCCGATCTGGTCGGGGAGGTTGGCCTTGGAGATCATCTCATACCCTCGATGGGCGTGGATTTTGATCATTTCCATTTCCAGCGGCGACAATCTGCCGGGCTTGGACAGAATCTCCGCCGGGACGGTAATCTTGCCGATGTCGTGGATGTAGCCGGCGGTGCGGACCAGGTCCACGGTCTCCCGGGGCATGTTCATCCGCTCGGCGATGGCCGCCGACAGGTTGCCCACCCGGCGCTGGTGCCCGGCCGTGTACGGGTCCCGCGTTTCCACAACGGACGTCAGCAGGTAAATGATGCCCCGCATGGTCTTCTGCAGGGAGCGGGTACGCTGGTCGACAAGGGCCTCCAGCTGCTTTTGATAGTATTTTGACTCCTGCTCCAACAGCTCCTTCTCGTCGCTGAGCTTCTTTATTTTGACGGCGTTTTTTACGGTCTTGAGCAGGATGTCCTTGCTGATGGGCTTGGTGAGATAGTCGTTGGCGCCGCTCTGGACGGCCTTGACAGCCGTATCCACCGTCGGCTCGCCGGTCATGATGATCACCTGGATCGACGGCGATATTTTGCGGATAGCGGCCATCAGATCGATGCCGGAAACGCGCGGCATGATGATATCCGTCACCACCACGTCATAGGGCTTCTCCTCGAGCATGCTGCGGGCGATGACGGCATCGCCGGCGGCCTCCGCCTCGTAGCCCGCGTTTTTCAGAAACTCGCATAAAGTCAGCCGGATGCTCTTCTCGTCGTCCACTACAAGTATTCTGGCCATAATCCCGCCTCCTCGATCAATATCTCCGCGCGCGGCAGCTTACAATGTCCAGCCGTTGTCCACCGGCAGAACAAGAATGAATTTGGTGTACTTGCCGCGCTCCGTTTCAAACGTGATGGTCCCGTGGTGTTCTTTGACGATGCCGTAGCTGATGGACAGGCCGAGCCCTGTGCCGATTTCCTTGGGCTTTGTGGAGAAGAAGGGCTCAAAGATGCGGTCGCCCAGCTCGGGCGGGATGCCGGAGCCGTAGTCCAGCACCGTCAGGCGCAGCCAGCGGCGGCCGCCGCTTTCGTAGGCCGAGCACCGGAGCCGGATGATCTTGTTCTCGTCATACCCGGGGTATTTTTCGTTCAGCGCGTCCCTGGCGTTGGTCAAAAGGTTCATGATCACCTGCTGTATCTGCTGGCTGCGGCATTTGATGTCCGGCAGCCCCTCGTCCAGGCGGATGTCGAGCTGAATCTGATCCTTCCGGATAACGGTGTTGACCAGCGAAATGGTCTGGTTGATGATGTCATAGATGCTGGCGTAGCTGTGGGACTGCTTTTCCTGCCGGGAAAACTGCAGCAGGTTTTTGACAATGACGGAGATCCGCTCCGTTTCGTGGATGATCTCCTTGGCGTATTCGGCGCTGGAAGCGCCCGGGTCGCAGGCGTCATAAATCAGCTGCGCGTAATTCATGATCCCGTTGAGGGGGTTGTTGATCTCATGGGCCACGCCGCCGGCCAGAGTGCCGATGGCCTCCAGCTTCTGCTGCTGGCGCAGCTGGGCTTCCATTTCCTGCTCTTTCTGCTGCATGTGTTTGCGTTCGGTAATGTCGCGGGCGATGATGAGGGAGGCGTCCTCGCCGTTATAGACAATCGGCACCACCATCGTGTCGACAAAGACGTGGGAGCCGTCCAGCCGGACATAGGTGCGCTCAACCGGCCCGGGCGCGACCCGGTTTTCCCGCATAAGCTGCATATATGTATAGATGTCCTCATGCTGGTCGGGGTGGATCACCGTCAGGCCCGACTTGCCCAGCAGCTCCTCCTGGCTTTTGGCGCCCAAAAGCGCCAGGCCCGCGTTGTTGATAAACGCAAAATCGCCCTTGCCGACCATCACGAAAATCGCGTCGGGCGCGTTGTCCACCAGCAGGCGGAAGCGCTCCTCGCTTTCCTTTAAGGCCTTTTGGGAGGCAACCTGCTCGCTGATGTCGTGGACAATGGAGTACAGGTACTGTTTGCCGCCAAACTCCACGGACCCGGCGTGGACCTCCACGTCCACGGGGCCGCCCGCGGCCCTGTTGTGCTTGAAAAAGAAATGGTTTTTATCGCCGGAGATGGCGCGCTCCATTTCCTTTTTGATTTCCTCGGGGGGCAGGGTGTTGATCCGGGAGATGTGCATCCCGCGGATCTCCTCCGCCGACCAGCCGTAAAAGGCCGCCGCCGCGGGATTGACGTCCACGATGCGGCCGTCCTCCGGGTCGACGATCAGCATGCTGGCGTGGCTGTTATGGAAAATGCTGCGGTACCGGGCGTCGGCCTCGGCCGCCTCGGCCAGCGCCTGGCTGCGTTCCGTCTGGCGGATGAGCAGCAGGCTCAACAGCACCACGCCCACCGGATAAATGATCATTACCGGCAGGGCGATGCGCCGGACGGTCTCCAGGGCCGCCGCTGTCGGCATCAGCAGCATGCAGGCCACCATCACCACATGGACGGCAAGGCCCATGGCGTATATCTTCAGCCAGCGCAGCTTCGTTTTCTTGTTAAAGCCGGCGCGCCGGGCAAGAAGGCCGATAATTAGGGCGGTGGTAATGGTCGCCAGCCCCGGCATCATGCCGACGCCGCCCATGGAAAGCCTGTATATAAAGGCCATCGCCGCGGCGATGCCCGCCGGTACGGCGCCGAAGGTCAAAGCCGCCACGCTGATGAGAATCGTCCGCGTGTCAAACACCAGCCCGGGCCGCATCTGGAAGGGGAAGGACATGATGACAATACAGATCAGGCCGATAATCAGGCCGCTGAGGGGTTTGCTGAGCTTTTTCAAGCGCTTTTGGAGCTGATAGCTCACCTCGTAGATAACGCTCAGGGACAACAGAAGGGTCGCGTTGTTCACCATGGACATTGTCAGGTTTTCGCTCATCAAAACACCCCCGGTTCTCACCGCGCCGTTCGATAAAATAGAATAATTTACCAAAAAGGCGCAGCGGTATATATACAGAATATACGAAAAAACGATAAATTTCAACATAAAATTATAAAAAACGCAACAATTCATAGAAAATTAGTATAAAAAACACGGCTCCCCGTAGGGGAGCCGTTAATCCCCTTTATGGGGAGCCGTCATAACTTTGGCGATACCGCAGGGGCGGCCCTGCGTGGCCGCCCGCGACCTGCCGTTATTCCTTTCTGTTCTGATAGGCCGCCTCGTCCTTGATC
>JAJUHI010000140.1 GCA_029267955.1 Sporobacter termitidis
AATTTCGCATGAGGAAGGTGTAGCATAATGAGTCTGCCGCCAGAAAAAAACGAACCGTCTGCCGCCAGCGAGCAGGCGCCTGTCATTAATTCGCACATTACCGTCAAGGTAATTGATGGCGGCCTGAAGGCCGTGGTACGGATCACACCCCCTTCCGAGGGCGGCGAAGGCCCCACATTTGAAAAGCTCCGCGAAGCGCTGGCGTCCAGCGGCGTGACAGTGGGCATCGACCTTGATCAGCTGACGGAGCTGGCAGCGGACCCCGTCTATGACGAGGATGTGGTCGTGGCGTACGGCGTCGAGCCCATCAACGGCCAAGACGGTACGGCGACGCTGCTGATTCAGACTGAAAACAAAGGCCGCCCGAAGGTGAGAGAAGACGACAGGGTCGATTACCTGGACCTTGGCCTTATTGAAAACGTCACCGCCGGCCAGCCCCTGTGCACCCTGACGCTGCCCACGGAGGGCACGCCCGGCACGTCTGTCCGCGGAGACGTGCTGCGCCCCAAAACGGGCAAGCCCGCGCCGATTATCGCCGGCCCAAATACCGAGCTGACCCCCGACGGCCTGCAAATCATCTCAAAAATCAACGGCCAGTTTGAGTTCGACGGAAAAAGGATCAGCGTCAGCGAGACGTACACCATCCAGCAGAATGTGGACGCCTCCACCGGCAACATCAAGGTTGCCGGCAACCTGGTCATCCGCGGCATGGTGACAAGCGGTCTGACGGTGGAGGCCGACGGCTATATCACCGTTATGGGCGTTGTGGACTCGGCCACCATCACCGCCGGCAAGGACATCATCCTCCAGGGCGGCGCCAACGGCTCGACTTTAACCTGTCAGGGCAATCTGAAAAGCCGCTTTATTGAAAACTGCAACGTGTTCGCAAAAGGCAACATCCAGGCCGACTATATCCTCAACAGCAACGTCCGGTGCAAGAAGAGCCTGAAAACCGAAGGGGTCATCTCCAAGATCATCGGCGGCAGCTGCACCGTCTTAAACAACATCGAATGCCGCACCATCGGCTCCGCCGCCGGCATCAAGACAAAGCTGGAGATCGGCAACGACCCCGAGCTGCTTGAGCGGCAGCGCTATCTCAACGACCTGATTCCGGAGCTTGAAAAGCAGATTAAGAACCTGGAGCCTCTTTTGAAGCTGCTGCGCCAGATGAATCAGACAAACAAGCTGGACCCGGACAAGAAGGCCACCCTGGAAAAAGCCACCTACAGCCACGAAACCCTGACAAAGCAGCTGGAGGATGCAAAGCGCGAGCTTGTGAGCATCAACAACTCCCTGCGCTACAAGAATTTCGGAAAGATCATCTGCAGGGGGGTCACCTATCCCGGCACCGTCATTATCATCGGGTCCGCCACGTACACGGTGACAAGCAACCTGATGAACACCTCGTTCTTCTATCAGGACGGCGAGGTAACCCTGGGTACGGCGAGATGACAAGATAATACCGACAGACTTAAGCCGCCCCGGGCGCGATAGGCGCCGGGGCGGCGTTTTTTTGTTGAAAAGTGGCAGTTATTGATATAAAATACAGCAAACGGTATTGAGCGGAGGTAACTCAATGGCGGTCATCGGTGTCGATCTGGGTACGACAAACAGCCTGTGCTGCGTCTGGAAGGACGGCGGCTGCGTCCTCATTCCTAACTCGCTTGGCGAGTATCTGACGCCAAGCGTTGTCAGCGTGGACGAAAAAAGAGAAATACTGACCGGAAAAGCCGCCCGGGAGCGGCTGGTCACGCGCCCCCAGGACACGGCGGCCAGCTTCAAGCAGTTTATGGGTACCGATAAAACCTATATGCTCAACAGACTGCGGTTTCACCCGGAGGACCTGTCGGCCATCATTCTGCGGCGCTTAAAGGAGGACGCCGAGCTTTTTCTGGGCGAGCCGGTGACGGAAGCGGTGATCAGCGTCCCCGCGTACTTCAACAACAACCAGCGCACCATGACAAAGATCGCCGGCGAGATGGCCGGCCTGACCGTGGAGCGCATCATCAACGAGCCTTCGGCGGCCGCCCTGGCCTACCGGCACAAGACGGGCGCCAACGGTACATATCTGGTGGTTGATTTCGGCGGCGGAACACTTGATATATCCGTGGTGGAAATCTTCGAGAACATCGTGGATATCATTGCCGTGGCCGGTGATAACCATCTGGGCGGCGACAATATCGACCAGGCCCTTGCGGAGGCGTTTTACAAGCGCCATCCGGGGCTGAAGGATAAGCTCAGCGAGACCGAAAAGGCGTCGGTTCTCAAAATGGCGGAACAGAGCAAGATCAATCTGTCTTTTGCGGAACAGACGATGATGGTCTATGTTCATGAGGGCAAAACCTATGAGATGGTGCTGACAAACCAGCTTCTGGCGGATATCTGCGCGCCGATTCTGGCGAAAATCAAGGCCGTACTGCTCCACGCCCTGAAAGACAGCGGTAGGCACATCAGCGCCATTGACGAGATTATTCTCGTGGGCGGCTCCGGCAAAATGCCCGTGATCAAGGAATACCTGACGTATATAACGGGTAAAACGCCGCGGAACGACATCGACCCCGACAAGGCCATTGTGCTGGGCGTCGGCATCGTGACGGGGATCAAAGCCCGGGATAAGCATGTCCAGGACCTGATCATGACCGATATCTGCCCCTTTACGCTGGGGACGAACATTTATGACCCCGCGTCAAACGACGCCGACATATTCTCGCCCATCATCGAGCGGAACACCTCCCTGCCCGTCAGTCAGGCGCATACCTACACAACAGTGCGGGATTTTCAGACGCAGGTGGTCATCAATGTCTACCAGGGCGAATCCATGTCCGTGAAAAACAATCTTCTGCTGGGCACCATCACGATGCCGGTCCCCAGCATGCCGGCGGGAAAGGCCGCCGTTGTGGTCCGGTTCACCTACGACATCAACGGCATTCTCGAGGTGGATGTCACCTGCCTGCAGAGCGGCGAGCACCAGAGCAAGCTCATTGTGACAAACCACAACCTGTCCGATAGCGAGCTCCGGGAGCGCCGGGAGATTATGAGCCGTCTGAAAACGCCGCCCCGGGAGCAGGACCAGAACCGTTTTCTGCTGGAGCGCGGCGCGCGGCTGTACGAGGAGAGCACAGGGGCGCTGCGGGAGCTGGTTGCGTATGAAATGTCGCTGCTGTCCTCGGTATTGGAGCGTAACGCCCACGTGTCAGAAATTGAAATGGCCCGCAACCGCTTTATGCAGTTTCTCAACTCGGTGGACCGCCCCGACGAGGAGATTTACCTTCAGGGAGGGACGCCGTGAACTTCTGGGACATACTCGGCATCGAGCAGACGGCGGACCTGTCGGTTATTAAAAAAGCGTATGCGGACAAGTCAAAGCAATGCCATCCCGAGGACGACCCGGAGGGCTTCCAGCGGCTGCGCGCCGCGTACCGGCAGGCGGTAGCGGCGTCCAAATTTCTGGCGGAAATGGCCCAGCAGCCGCCGGACGATGTCTTTGACGTCGCCGCCGCCGAAGGCGCCGATACGCCGGACAGTCCCCCGGCATCCGGCGGCGCGCTGGAAACGCCGATTGAGTGGAACGACGAATCGCCGGAGGAAGACAGCGCCGTCCCGGACCAGGCTCAAGCGTCCGTCGCTACCGATTTCTCCGCCGCCGACAATTGCGAGATGAACTATTTTATATATTCTCCGCTCGGCACACAGGCCGGCATACCAGAGCCTCCGGAAAAAAAGCGGCTCCTGTTCCGCCGGTCAGGCGCCGGCCCCGGGAAATTCCGCGTCGGGCGCCTGCCCATCTTTCTTGTCTTATTTGTCATTGTAAAAATCCTGCCCTACCTGTTTAACGCCGGCGGCGGCGATCCAAGCGTCGACGCGATCTACGGCGGCTATTACGAAAGCGGTTACGGCGACAGCTATGGCGGCGGGTACAAAAGCACGATTCCGGCCTTTCACGGCACCCTGACGGTGGAAGACGTTGATACGCTGAAGGAGCAGGCCCTCGTCATCGTAAGTCAGCAGAAATTAAACCGGAGTGAGATTATGGAGTGCATCGCCGACGGAATCCCTTACGAGGAGTGCCCGGCCGCGGCAAGCTTGAAAATCAGCGTCGTCAACTACAAGCGGCTGTCGGAAGTTTATCGGAATCAAGGCGCCAAGGCGCTGTATAACGAGCTGCAGAAATGCCGGCAGCCGGAAGTGAATTTAGTTGTCTGGGTGGTTGTGCCCCGGTTAAAGTACGCCATCGTCAGCGCCGGTTATACGAAAATCAGTCAAGAGCTCGGCGGGATGGTGGGAATGACAGATGAAGAGCTGCTGCAGATATGCAGCCGGTACCAAAAGGATTTGAACGAAAGGCTTCTGGACAAGGAGCTTGCGCCGTACAACTGTCTTGCTTCACCGGACAACTGGACGTAAGGCCTCTTCCCTGCTCGGACCCAAAAGCAAAGCCCGGACCGATAACCAGTCCGGGCTTTAGAATACTCAGCATTTACGCTTTCAGGATTTTCTTCAGGTCCTCGTCGGGGGTGGACACAGGGGTGATATTGAAGTTTTCCACCAGGAAGTTGAGGACGTTCGGGGATACGAAGGCCGGCAGGGACGGGCCCAGGTAGATGTTCTTCAGGCCGAGATACAGGAGCGTCAGCAGGATGCAGACGGCCTTCTGCTCGTACCAGGAGAGCACCAGCGTCAGCGGCAGTTCGTTGACCGTGCAGCCGAAGGCTTCACTGAGGGCAAGGGCCACCTTGATGGCGCTGTAGGCGTCGTTACACTGGCCCATATCCATCAGGCGCGGCAGGCCGCCCAGGGCGCCCAGATCCAGGTCGTTGAAGCGGTACTTGCCGCAGGCCAGCGTCAGGACCACGGTGTCCTGGGGCGTCTTCTGCACAAACTCCGTGTAGTAGTTGCGGCCGGGCTTCGCGCCGTCGCAGCCGCCCACCAGGAAGAAGTGGCGGATCGCGCCGGCCTTGACGGCGTCGATGACCGTTCCGGCCACCGACAGCACCGTCCCGTGGCCGAAGCCCGTCGTGACGGTCTTGCCGCCGTTGATGCCGGTCATTTCCTTGTCTTCGCTGTAGCCGCCCAGCTCCAGGGCCTTGTTGATCACAGGGGTAAAGTCCTTATCCGGGCCGATATGTACCATACCGGGATAGGAGACCAGAGCGGTGGTGAAAACCCGGTCGCGGTACGAATCCTTCGGCGGCATCAGACAGTTGGTGGTGAACAGGAACGCCCCGGGGACGCCGGCAAACTCCTTCTGCTGGTTCTGCCAGGCGGTGCCGAAGTTGCCCTTGAGATGCGGGTAGGCCTTCAGCTTCGGGTACGCATGGGCCGGCAGCATCTCGCCGTGGGTGTAGATGTTGACGCCCTTGTCCTTCGTCTGTTCCAGGAGCAGGTACAGATCGTGCAGGTCATGGCCGGAGACAACGATGAAGGGCCCCTTCTCGATGGTCAGCGGCACCGTTGTGGGCGCGGGGGTGCCGTAAGTGCCGGTATTGGCGCGGTCCAAAAGCTCCATGACGGAAAGGTTGGTCTTGCCGACCTCCATGACCACCGGGAGAAGGTCGTTCATGGTCGCATCCGGCTTGCTGATGGCATACAGGCCCTCGAACAGGTATTTGTCCACCGCGTCGTCATTATACCCCAGCGCCAGCGCGTGGTAGGCATAGGCCGCCACGCCGCGGAGCCCGAGCAGAATCAGGGATTTGAGCGAACGGATGTCCTCATCCACGCTCCAGAGCTTCAGGGGCTCATCCGGTTTCCCGCAGTCCAGTGAAACACTGGGGTCTGCCGCCAGCTTCGCCGCCCTGACCTTCTCCGTCAGCTGCGCCGTTGTCTCTTTATTGAAGCTGACGTTGGTCACCGTCGTAAAGAGACCCTCGATCATGAGGCGGACAACGTCCTTCGGCGGGGTCTTGCCGGCCGCCGCGCCGCCCTTGTAG
>JAJUHI010000141.1 GCA_029267955.1 Sporobacter termitidis
GAACCAGGCTCTCTGTGTCTACTATTTCCACTACGCCCCGGTCCATTTTCCCTCGTGTCAGCATTGTTCATCACCATTTACATTTTACCGCATATACGCGAAAAAGCCCAGCTTTTGCTGGACTTTTTCGACAAGCTGAGCAGCCTCCCGTACGGGAGGCTGCTGTAAATCTGTCCACAAAACCCTCCGGGTTTCGTGGACAAAAAGCTGCATGCAGGTCGCTCAGCCGCTCCCTGCATGAGAGGTGTCATTTCCGACGCACATGTCGCCGGAAATGACAGTTTTGAATCTTTTTGCCGCTGCGGCGGCAAACTCTGCGAGGCTTTCAGCAAGGGGAGGGGAGGGAATTTATGCAAACATTTAATAAAATATTGACAAATCGTTCATATTTGTTTATTGATTACAATGTATAATGTACCACAAAGCATATTCTTTGGTTGATCTCACAGCAAAAGGATTCCATGGCGTCCGGTCGGGCCGGGGAATCCGGGGAGGTAACAGCATGAAGAAAGCGTTTGCCATGATCATCGTCCTGGCGCTGCTGACGGCTGTCAGCACGGCGGTTGCCGCGCCCGCGTCCGGAGCGCCCGGCGGCCCGGCGGCAGAGGAAACAGGGACCATGGTTTATTTTACCATCAGTGTCGACGGCAGCCTTCTGGTGGCCGCGGAGCCGGTTTATGTGACGGAGCCCACGGTTGAAGCGGTGCTGAAGGCGGCCCACGCGGCCTTTTACGCCGGCGGTGAAAGCGGCTTCAGCGGCGGCGTTGATAAGAACTGGAATATTTACATGATCAGCAAATGCTGGGGTATCAGAACGACGCCGTACATCGTCATCAACGATAAGCCCATGGGCGCGGACGGCAACTTTGAAACGGCGGATACCGCCGATGTCAGGAAGGGCGACAACATTGTCGTGGCGCTGTCCAGCGATTTTATGAAGCCGGTAAATCCGGTGGCCATGACGATCAGTTCGTTAAACAGCGGTCTGGCGACGCTGAAGATTACCTCGTGGGAAATGGACTTTCAGACCTTTTCCTATGACAGCGAGCCCATGGCCGGCGCAAAGATTATAGACCCGGCAACCGGGGCGGCGCTGGGCACCGCGGATGCCAATGGCGTGATTACCATTGAGGTGCCCGAAAGCGGCGTCGCGGCGGTGGAAGGCATTTCCGCAATCCGTGTGGACGGCACGGCGGCGGTGCCTGAATCCTCCAACGCCGCGGGCGGCCCCCTGGGCGTCGGATTTGGCGGCGGCGGCGGTTTCGGCGGAGGCGGTGGCTTCGGCGGTGGCTTTGGAGGCGGCGGCTTCGGCTCGCAAGAGTTTCAGCCCGTCGACAGCAAGCCCATCGTTCTCGGCGTTCTGGGCGTGGCTATTGGGGTGCCGGTTGTGGCGGCCATCGTCCTCAACGTTGTTAAGCAGGTGCGAAAGACAAGAGCGGAAAATCCGGAAGGTTATTAAAATTCGGCGGGAGGGGGCTTGCCGCGGATGAAAAGGATGCTCATTGTTGCCGTTGTTCTGCTTCTTTTAACGGCCCTATTACCGGCCGCCTACGCGGCGGGCGGCGGGGCCCCGAGCCTTGATTTTACGAAGCCCGACACGGGCGTTACCGACCCCAACATCCTCCGGGAGATCGAAACGCCGTATCCGTCCAGCATGAAGCTGCTTGTTATCATTTTCGTTGCGACTGTCATCGTTATTGCGGCGGCGGTTATCATAAAAATACTTGTAAAAAAGCGCAGGAGCAAAAAGCGCGATATCTATGGCAGATGGTAAAGCAAGAGGCCGGCGTCAGCCGACCTCTTGTTGTTTATACGAGACTCTCCAGATAATGAAGCAGCAGCTTTTTGCTCTGCTGTTCCGAATAGATGTGCTGGTTGGGCTCGCGAATGGATTTAAGCCGCCGGCGGGTCTGGAGCTCATGGTGCTTTTTCCGGTACTCCGCGGGCGTTAAACCGGTATTTTTCAAAAACGCCCGCGTCATGTATTTGAGGTCCGAAAAGCCGCTGCCGCGGGCGATATCGCCCAGGGGCAGGTCCCGGTCGATCTGGCGCAGGGCGTGCTCAAAACGCAGCTTGCTCAGGTAATCGTGGAAATTGACGCCCATCGTCTTGGTGAAAAAGTGGGACAGGTAGGCCGGCGTCATATCCACCAGCTTTGCCACGTCCTCCAGCCGGACGGGATACTGGTACTTGGAATCAAGATACGACGTGATGATATCGATCTTGCGGTCCTTTGTGATGCGGCTGTGGTGCTGCCCGGGGTTTAAATACTGGCAGGGCAGGCGCTCCGCTATTAAAATCATCAGATGGGCCAGATCCTCGACGCAGCGGAGCTCAAAGAGCCGGTCGTCGCCAAAGTAGTGGATGGCCATGCGGCAGATATGCGCCATGATTTCGACGACGGTTTCCCTGTCGATTCCGGACATGTCCGGGTTTTCCACCATCAGGCGCCGGGCGTGGGGATAATACTCCCGGCAGAAGTAGGGTGAAAACTGGATAACGACGGCCGTTGTTTTGCCGCCCTCCGCGTCAATCTCGTGGGCCGCTCGGGGATTGATAACGGTAAAGGAGCCTGCCGATACGTAAAATTCCGCCGTGCTCATCCTGACTCTGGCGCTGCCTCGGATAACGGCAAACACCTCGTAATCGTTGTGCTCGTGGTAGTCGCGGTAGCCGATATCCGCCAGAAAGATATGCAGATGCTTGATCTTTTTATAGGAGATCGGCTCGAATAACGCAATCACGACTGTCCCACCCCCGCAAAATCATTTGCGGCTTACAGGGCATCCTCCAGAAGCTTGGCGCGCAGTGCCGCAATCGTTTCGCCGGTCACGCCGCACGCCTCCAGATAGCCCGTGACGCCGCCGTATTTCTCTTTTAAATGGCAAAGCAGCGCTTCCATGCTTTCGGGCACCGAGCCGAAAAAGCCCCAGCAGTAGTCCGGCCGGCCGCGCTTTTTCGGCAGGAAGGGCAGCGGCATGTCGTTATATTTCGGCCGCAGGCAGCTCATTGAAGCGCTGTAGTCCATCATGATGTCCGTATCGCAGACGCCGCAGGCGCCAAGGAGCAGCGCGGAGATGATGCCGGCCCTGTCCTTGCCGATGTAGCAGTGATACATCACGCCGCCTTCCCAGTTGGCGCAGAGCTCCATGACCCGTTTGACCCAGAGCTTTGACGTTTCAACGATGTCGATATAGGTGTCCCCCATATCAAAATTCTCTTCCGGCGGCATTTTGGGCGCTTTCTTCTCCGCGTCCGTCTGCAAAACCGACTGGTCGACCGATATGGGGCAGTGGATATATGTATGTCCGGCAACATCCTTCAAACCACTCGGATTGTTTTCAACCTCAACGGCGCCGCGCAGGTCGATGGAGAGGGTGATCCCGTACTCTTTAAGGAACAGGATGTCCTTTTCCGATATCCCGATGGGACAGTCGGTTCTCAGGAATTTGCCGTAGCGTGTGATTTTGCCGTCCATAGCGGCATAGCCGCCGAGATCGCGGGCATTGACAAGAGTTTCCAGCGGGATACGCTTATATTTAACCACAATATGCCTCCGTAATAAATCGCTGAAGTCACGAATTTTTGTTTGCCATTTCAGCCATTAACAACAATTTAAGCCAATAATGACCTAGGTTAAAAATAACATACAAGCCGGATGCGTGTCATCCGGCTTGCATAAAAAATTAACAAATTGTTTAAATTGTCTGGGGATAATGTCAACAATGTCTGCCGACGGCGGCTGTCAGTCTATGTAGTTGGCCGCCTGCTTCGTAAACATCTCATAATATTTGCCCCGCGCGGCCATCAGCTGGTCATGAGTGCCGGTTTCGATGATACTGCCGTTTTCCATGTGATAGATTACGTCAAAGTCCCGCACGGTGCTCAGCCGGTGGGCGATCATGATGGTCGTCGCCGTGTTGGACTTGTCCAGGATCACCTGCATCAGCCTCGCTTCCGCCAGCGGGTCCAGGGCGGAGCTGGGCTCGTCTAAAAGCAGCAGGCCGAAGGGCCCGGTGAACAGCCGCGCCAGCGCCAGGCGCTGCGCCTCTCCGCCGGAGAGCACGATGCCGTGCTCGGTAAATTCGCGGGAGATCTGCACGTCGAGGCTGCCGCCGCTTTTCTCCAGTACGGATTGCAGGCCCAGCTTCTCGATAATCCCATATAGCTGCTCGTCTGTGGCGTCATTGTATACCGTCAGGTTGTCCCGCAGGCTCATGGCGAGGATGCGGACGTCCTGGTAAGCGATGCCGATCCGCCGGCGCAGGGCGTGGACATCGTACTCGCGGATGTCGCGGCCGTTGATAAGCACCTGGCCGCTGTCCACGTCGTAAAGCCGCAGCAGCAGCTTGGTGAGCGTGGTTTTCCCGCCGCCGTTCTCGCCGACGATGGCGACGCGCTGGCCGGGCGTGATGGTGAGATTCAAGTTGCGGATTCCAAAATCGGAGTTGCGGTAACAAAACGTCACGTCCCGCAGCTCCACGGCGTAACGGCCCTCCGGCGGCGGCAGGGCGCCCGACCTGGGCGGCTCGATGACGGAGACGGTTTCAAAGAATCTTGCGATGCGCTCTCCGTAAACAACGCTCCTGAAAACGCCGCTGACATTGCTAAAAACCGCCGACAGCTGCCCGGACAGCGTGGCGGCCGCCGCGGACAGGCTGGCGTAAAGCCCTATTTTGGAGGTGTCGCCCGCTATGACGAACAGAATAATGTAGACAAGGATGATCGAGGTCTGAAGGGGGGAGAGGGCGCCCTGGGGGATGACATACTTCATGGTTGCGCGTATGAATTTTGCGTACCGCTGCGTTATCTCGCCGATGGTGGCGCGAAAGGCGCGCAGCAGCTTTTCGCCGGCGCTGGAGGTGCGCATCTCCGCCGTGTTTTCCTTCATCTGCAGGTTCCGGTAGACATAGCTTGTCCGCCGCGACCAGTCGGTGAGCTCGACGGACAAGTCCGCGTTCATTTTGACCTGAGGCAGCTGTATGACGGTCTGCAGCAAAACAAAGCCCAGCGTGATCAGCAGCAGAACGGGGCCCGCCGAGGCGATGATCGCCCCCATGGCCACGGCGGTGATCAGGCTGTTGAGCAGCATGGGGACGAGATATGTGACCTGCTGCGCCTGCGCGGCAAAGTTTTGCTGGGCATAGGAAAACTGTGAGAAGAATTCCGGGTCGTCGTAGTACTTAAAATCGGTGTAGAGGGCGCGCTCGTTGACCTCGTAGAGCAGATTGTACTGGATTCGCATCTGGGCCATGGCGGCGTAGGACTGCTGTATGATCAGCTGAACAACGGAGGCAACGAGGATCACGGCGGTGTACAGCCCGATGGCGGTGAGGATCTGCGGCGTGGTCTTGTGCTGCATGACCGCGTCGATGGCGGCCTTCGGCAGCATCGTTCCGGCCACCGAGCTCAGCGGCGTCAGTACGACGGAAGTCAGCAGCGTTACCAGCGTGTACATCTTGCCGTACTTCCAGTACGGCTTGGCCAGGAACACAATGTACCGGAGCTTTTTAAGGCCCTTTACCGGATTCTCCGGCGCGGATGCTTTTTTGGCGTCCTGCTGCGGCGGCTGCGGTGTTGAAGGGGTCTGCTGCCGCGGCGCGGTGTCGGCGGTTTTGCCCTTGCTCATGGTGTGGCTCCTTCTGCATTTATAGTAAACGCCGTCCGGCGGCAGGAGGGGGCTGTCATCATTTGGATTTTACCATTATAAACCAAAAAACGTCTGATGACAACAGATTCTGTCGAAATGCCCCGTAGTGGCACATAAAACCGCCTGCTTACGCAGGCGGTTTCAGCTTGTCGAAGAACCCGGCTATGCGTGAGCGTATGCCGGGTTTTCTGTGTTTTGTATCCTAATTATTAACGAAATGAAATGATAAAAGGAAGTCCTCCACTTCCAATTAGCCAGTTTTTTCAAATTCATGGATGC
>JAJUHI010000142.1 GCA_029267955.1 Sporobacter termitidis
TACATATACATATGCAGCCGCCCCGCGGTCGTCCGCCGCCGCCATGCGGGGGAACGGGAGCCAGGCGGCGACACGGACCGCTACCAGACGCGCCGAGCCTCCCAGGCGGCTGGCCCCCATCGAGCAGCTGGAGCCCATTGAAGATAAGAGAAAGCGCGGCAGCGTCGATTTGCCCTTTTTGACGCTGACCCTCGTTATCCTGACCATCGGCGTCGTGATGGTGCTGTCGGCCAGCTTTGCCCGGGCCTATTACACCTCCGGCAACCCCATGAAGTATTTCAGCCGCCAGCTCGTCTTTGCCGTCAGCGGCGTCTTATTGATGATGGTGGTGTCCCGGTTCCCCATGTCGTTTTTCCGGCGCATGTCGCTGCCGCTGCTGATCGCGTCCGCTGTTCTTCTAGCGGCGGTGCCGGTTTTCGGCACGAACGTCAACGGCGCCACCCGCTGGTTTGACCTGGGAGTCACCACGTTTCAGCCGTCGGAGATAGCGAAGCTGGCGGAGGTTTTGGCCTTTGCGGCCATGATCTGCACCTTTAAGGATAAGATGAAGACCTTTAAATACGGCGTCGCGCCCTTTGCCGCCACCGTGGCGATCCTTGTGGGGCTTTTGTATCTGGAGCCCCACCTGTCGGCGTCGGTGATCATCGTCCTGATTGCCGGCATCATGATGTTTGCCGGCGGCACGCGGCTGAGATGGTTTGCGCTGGCCTTTATCCTGGTGGCGGCTGTGGCCATTATCACGGTGACGCAGTTGGACTACGCCGCCGACCGGCTGGCCGCCTGGCGGCACCCGGAATCCGACCCCAGCGACAAGGGGTATCAGGTATTGCAGTCCCTGTACGCCATCGGCTCGGGGGGCCTACTGGGCCTGGGCGTCGGCCAGGGGCGGCAGAAATACCTGTATCTCCCCGAGGAGCATAACGACTACATCTTTTCCGTCGTCTGCGAGGAGCTGGGCTTTATCGGGGCGATTTTGATCCTGCTGCTCTTTGCGCTCCTGGTGGTGCGCGGGTTCTGGCTGGCTCTGCACGCCCGGGACCGTTTTTCCTCGCTGGTGGTCACGGGGCTGACGAGTTTGCTCGCCATACAGGTGTTTTTAAACGTGGGCGTGGTGACAAATCTCCTGCCCAGCACCGGCATCTCGCTGCCGTTTTTCAGCTACGGCGGCACGGCCCTGTGGATTCAGCTGATTGAGATGGGAATCATATTGTCCGTATCGCGGGATATTCCGATTGTGAAGGCGGGGTAGGGGACGCTTTGCCGCTTGTTTACCCCCTCCGTCACGACTTCGTCGTGCCACCTCCCCCAAGGGGGAACTCCCTCCGTCATTTGCTGCGCAAATGCCACCTCCCTCAAGAGGGAGGCTGGGGATGTGGATTCCCGCCTTCGCGGGAATGACAAGGAGATGCGGGAACGGCAAGGAGACGCGGGGATGACGACGGCCGCTTGCGGACATGCTGCGGAGACCGGTTTATATGGAGGAAATGGAACAAAAAACACGATTATTGCGTTATAAACTCGGGCGACTTGTCATCGCCCCTACACATCCGCTACAAATTCTGGTAAAATAAACCGGGGGCGATTATATAGATGAGAGTCATACTGGCATGCGGCGGTACGGCCGGGCACATCAATCCGGCGCTGGCGATCGCCGATGAAATCATGAGAACGGCGCCCGGGTCGAAGGTTCTTTTTATCGGCTCGGGGCGGCGTCTGGAGAACAAGCTGGTGCCGGAGGCCGGCTATACGCTGGAGAATATCCGCATCAGCGGCTTTGAACGGGGCATGTCGCCCAAGCAGATTATCAAGAACATTCAGACCCTGAAGAATATCGCAACGGCCCAGGCCCAGACGGGCGAGATATTCCGGCGCTTCAAGCCCGATATCGTTGTGGGCACCGGCGGATACGTATGCTATCCCGTCATCAGGAAGGCCATCCAGTGCAAGCTGCCGACCATTATCCACGAGTCCAACGCCGTCCCGGGGCTGACGACGCAGCTGCTGGCGGGGCGCGTGGACAAGGTGCTGGTGGCTTTCCCGGATACGGCGAACCTCTACCCGCGCCCAGAGAAGGTGGAGTATGTCGGCACGCCGGTGCGCAGGGATTTTTATAAATACAACAAGGACGAGGCGCGATTAAAGCTCGGCGTCGACGGGCGGCCCCTGGTGGTGTCCTACTGGGGCTCCCTGGGCGCGGAGCGCATGAATGAGATCATCACCGATTTCATACCGCGGAACATCGAAAGCCGGATGTTTAACCATATCCACGCTACGGGCGGCAACGAGGCCGTGACAAAGGCGTTTATCCGCCGATTGCAGCAGAAGACGGCCGGCATGAACATCCCGCCCTGGGTGGATATCCGCACCTACATTGACAACATGCCCGCGGTGATGACCGCGGCGGACCTGATTCTGTGCCGCGCCGGCGCTTCCACCATCGCGGAGCTGACGACCCTGGGCCGGCCCGCCGTCATGGTGCCGTCGCCCAACGTGGCGGGGAACCATCAGGAGAAAAACGCGCAGATGCTGGAGAAAATCGGCGGCGCGGTGGTCATGGACGAAAAGGATTGCACCGGCGAGGCGCTGTACAACGTCGTCAAAAAGCTCCTTAGCGACAAGGCGGCGCTGTCAAAAATGGCCGACGCCATGAAGAGGACCGGCGTGCCCGACGCGGCCAACAAGATTGTCCGAGTGATTATTTCAATGATTTGACAGCCGCCCGGTAATCCATTAACGAAAGACAGCCTCTGGACATAGTATACGGCATACGGAACCTTTATGCTGTGTTCGGGGGTTGACTATGAGTATCATTCGTATTAACGGCGGAAAACGGCTTATCGGCAGTGTTTCCGTACACGGTGCAAAAAACAGCGTATTGCCGATAATGGCGGCGTCTCTTCTCGCCTGCGGAGAGACAATCATACATAATTGTCCGGATCTGAGCGATGTGGAAGCGGCGATCCGTATTCTTGTCCACCTGGGCTGTACCGTCAGCCGGGATCGGGACAGCGTCTGTATCGATTCAAGACACCTGTCGCGGAGCGATATCCCGCACGAGCTGATGCGGGAAATGCGCTCGTCTGTCATTTTTCTGGGGGCGATCCTGTCCCGATTGGGCGAGGCGGTTTTGTCCATGCCCGGCGGCTGCGAGCTGGGGCCCCGGCCCATCGACCTGCACCTGTCCGCCCTGCGGGCCATGGGCGCTGAAATAACCGAGGAGGGCGGCAATATCACCTGCAAGGCCCCGTCCCTCACCGGCTGCCGGATCAACCTGTCGTTCCCCAGCGTGGGCGCCACGGAAAACGCCATGCTGGCCGCCTCCGGGTGCAGCGGCACGACGGTGATCACCAACGCCGCCTGCGAGCCGGAGATCTGGGACCTGCAGTGCTATCTGAAAAAGCTGGGGGTTAATGTGTACGGGGCCGGGACGTCCATCATCACCGTGGACGGCCGCGGAAAGATGACCGACAACCAGCACCGGGTTATTCCCGACAGGATTGTGGCAGCGACCTATCTGGCCTGCGCCGCCTCCGCCGGCGGCAGCATCGAGCTGACGGGCGTCAACCCGGAGCACGTGACGACCGTGACGGAGGTGCTGGCGGAAATGGGCTGCCGGATCGCAACAGGGACCGATACCATCCAGATCACAGCCGACGGGCCCAGAAAGGCTGTCCGGCCGATCATCACAAAGCCCTATCCCGGATTTCCCACCGACGCGCAGCCGCCGATTATGGCGGTGAGCCTCACCGCCGAGGGGACGACCGTTTTCGTCGAGAATATCTTTGAGAACAGGTTCCGGCACGTGGCCGAGCTGCAGCGCCTGGGCGCGGATATCAAGACGGAGGGGCGCGTGGCCATCGTCAGCGGCGTGAAGAAGCTGTACGGCGCGCCGATCACCTCCACCGACCTGCGGGGCGGGGCGGCGCTGGTGGTGGCGGCGCTGGGCGCCGAGGGCACAACGGAAATCACCGACCGGGGCCATATCGACCGCGGCTACGACAACATCGTCGGCGTGCTCCGGTCGCTGGGCGCCGATATCAAACGATACGACTAAAGGTAAGGAGCTTGCTATGGCGAAAGATAGAAGCGCCGGACGCCGCCGGCGAGGCGCGGTGATTTATACGCCGATCGCCGTGCTGCTGATAGCGATGATCGCTATTTTCGGCATCAGCGTATTTTTCCGGGTCACCGTGGTGGAGGTGACCGGCGCTCAAACCTATACCGTTGAACAGATTCAAGCCGCTTCGGGTATCCGCCAGGGCGGCAACCTCCTGTTTGTTGACACCGACGCCGTTGAAGGCACCATCAAGCTGAATCTGCCGTATCTCAGCGAGGTCGTCGTGGAGAGAATCATCCCCAACAAGGTTATAATCAAGGTGGCGGAGAGCCGGCCGCTGGCGGTCATCAACGCCGGCGGCAACTGGTGGATCATGGACCAGAAGGCCCGGGTGCTGGAGAAGACGAACTCCTCCGGGCTCTCCGGCAAAATCGTCGTAACGGGGCTGGAGCCGGTCTCCGCCGGGGAGGGCCTGGTGCTGCACGTGGAGGAGAGCGACAAGACGAAGCTTAGTTACCTGACCAATGTCCTGACCGCGCTGGAAGCGTCCGGGCTGGCCGGCGAGGTCAGCCGGCTGGACGTGTCCAACATCGCCTATATCACCTTTAATTACGGCGGCCGCTTCACCGTTTTGCTGGGCAGCGGCGAGAATACGGCATACAGGCTCGGAAGAATGGAGAAAATCATTGCGAAGCTGGACGAGGACGACCGGGGGAAGATCGACGTGTCCGACGACGAGTCGCCGGCGCGCTTTATTCCCGAATAAAGTTACGAAAGATATTCAAAAAATTACAAAAATGTCCGATAAACATTATGTGAACTATTGACCTGAACGAAAAATAGATATAAAATACAGAATATTATTGAGAGATTTATGCGAAATTTTAATGTATTTCCGGCAATGCTATGATTATCAAGTTAACAATGAGCTGATCAACGGCAGATTATATTAGCTGTAACAGGAGGATTAGAATATGTCTTTTTCACTCGAGAGTGGTCCGGACAATGTTGTTGTCATAAAAGTTGCCGGAGTCGGCGGCGCGGGTAACAATGTCGTCAACAGAATGGTAGAGGCCGGAACACAGGGTGTTGAATTTATCGCAATTAATACGGACAAGCCCGCGTTGGGAAAATCCAAGGCGGATCAGAAAATACAGATTGGTGAAAAACTGACCCACGGCCAGGGGGCAGGTTCTAATCCTGATGTTGGGAGAAAGGCGGCGGAGGAAAGCCGCAACAATATTGCCAAAGCGCTGGAAAATGCGGACATGGTGTTTATCGCCTGCGGTATGGGCGGCGGCACGGGCACGGGCGCGTCTCCGGTGGTTGCCGATATCGCCAGGGAAGCGGGCATACTTACTGTGGCTGTTGTCACCAAACCCTTCAGCTTTGAGGGAAAGCGCCGGATGCAGCAGGCGGAGGAAGGCATCAAGACGCTGCTGGGCAAGGTGGACTCGCTGCTGATTATCCCCAACGACCGCCTGAAGTTTGCCACCGACCAGAAGCTGACCTTTGCCAACGCCTTCGCCATCGCCGACGATGTTTTGCAGCAAGCCGTTGTCAGCATTTCCGAGCTGATCAAGGACACCGGGTTTATCAACCTGGATTTCGCCGACGTTACCGCCATCATGAAGGACGCCGGCTTTGCCCACATGGGCGTCGGACATGCCGCCGGCAAGAACAAGGCCGAGGACGCCGCCCGGCAGGCTGTCTCCAGCCCGCTGATGGAGACCTCCATCAACGGCGCCAGGGGCGTGCTCATCAACATCACCGGCTCCATGGACATCGGGCTTGAGGAAGTGGAGGCGGCGGCCTGTCTGGTACA
>JAJUHI010000143.1 GCA_029267955.1 Sporobacter termitidis
ATACCGCTGATTATGATTGTGGGCGGGATGTTCGGCGCGCAGCTGGGCGGCGCGCTGATCGCCGAGGTGGTGTTCTCAATCCCCGGTCTCGGCCAATATACGCTGACGGCCCTCACAAACAGGAACTACCCGGTGATCCAGTCAAGCGTCCTGTTCATGTCCACCATTTTCTGCGTCATTATTCTGCTGATCGACATCCTGTTCGCGTTTGTGGACCCGCGCATACGTTCCGCCTATGTCAAACCGAAGAGACTAAAGGCAAAGGAGGCTCATAAGTAGTGGAAAAGCCAAGGAAAAAACAGTCGCAGCTGGGCGAGGTCTGGCGCAGGCTTAAGAAAAACAAGGTCGCGGTGGCCTCACTCGTCGTTATTGTCCTGCTCATTTTAGTGGCGATCTTCGCCCCAATCTTAGCGCCCTATTCCTACGAAGTGCAGGATCTCAACCGGCCGCTGGAGGGCTCCAGCAGAGAGCATCTGCTGGGCACCGACAGGCTCGGGCGCGACGTTCTAAGCCGCCTCCTCTACGGCTCCCGCCAGTCCCTGCAGATGGGCTTTACCGCGGTTTTGCTGTCTGCGGCTATCGGCGTCATTATCGGGGCCATCGCCGGCTATTGGGGCGGATGGGTCGACAACCTGCTGATGCGGCTGCTTGACATCTACCAGGGCATACCCATGTTCCTGCTCACGGTGACGCTGGCGGCGGTATTGGGCCCCAGCCTCCGAAACGCCATCATCGCCATCGGCATCAGCATGATCCCCGGCAACGCCCGCTTTATGCGCGCGTGCATCCTGTCGGTGCGCGACATGGAGTACATAGAAGCCGCCCGGTCAATCAACGCCTCCCACAGCAGAATCATTTTCCGGCATATCATCCCCAACGCCATCGCGCCGATGATCGTCTCGGTGACCATGGGCCTGGGCAGCGCCGTTCTGGCCGGCGCGGGCCTCAGCTTTATCGGCCTCGGCGCGCAGGCGCCCATCGCCGAATGGGGCGCCATGATCTCCGACGCCAGAAGCTATTTAAGGGCCTACCCCCTGCTGTCGCTTTACCCGGGGATCTGCATCATGATTGCGGTGCTGGCGTTTAACCTGCTTGGGGATGGGCTCAGGGACGCCCTTGACCCGAAACTGAAAACTTAGGAAGAGATGGGTGCTTGATATGGCCGAAAATACTCTGGAAATCCGTGACCTGATTGTACAGTACCATACCGACGCGGCGGTTATACACGCCGTCAACGGCGTCAACCTCACCCTCCGGCAGGGGGAAGCCCTCGGCCTGGTCGGCGAAACCGGCGCCGGAAAGACGACGATCGCCCGCAGCGTCCTGCGCATCCTCCAGACGCCTCCGGCAAAGCTCATGGGCGGACAGATCATTTTTGAAGGCGAGGATCTGCTGAAAAAGTCCGAGGCGGAGATGCGAAAAATCCGCGGCAACAAGATATCGATGATCTTTCAGGACCCGATGACCGCCCTCAACCCCATTGAAAAGGTGGGCTGGCAGATCGCCGAGGCCATCAGGCTGCACAACAAGATATCCCGCGCGGAAGCCGAGCGCCGGGCCTGCGACATGCTGGAAATGGTGGGCATCCCGATGGAGAGGTACAGCGAGTACCCCCACCAGTTTTCCGGCGGCATGAAGCAGCGCGTAGTCATCGCCATCGCGCTGGCGTGCAACCCGAAGCTGCTGCTGGCCGACGAGCCCACCACGGCGCTGGACGTGACCATCCAGGCGCAGGTGCTGGAGATGATGCGCGATTTGAAGAAAAAGCTGAACACATCCGTCATCTTAATTACCCATGACCTGGGCGTCGTGGCCAGATTCTGCCAATCCGTGGCTGTCGTCTACGCGGGCGAAATCGTTGAGTACGGCACGGTGGAGCATATTTTTGATTTTCCCACCCACCCCTACACCATCGGGCTCTTTGGGTCACTGCCGAAGCTTGACGCGACGGAAAAGCGCCTCAAGCCCATCAAGGGGCTGATGCCGGACCCGACGAAGCTGCCGGCGGGGTGCCGGTTCTGTGAACGCTGTCCGGCCGCAACGGAAGTCTGCGAAAAATCGCCGCCCGAGGCGACGGAAGTCGCGCCGGGCCATCTTGTCAAATGCTTTCATACGGGGGTGAAGGCGTAATGCCCGCGCTGCTTGACGTCAGGAATCTGAAAAAATACTTTAAAACCCCGGCGGGTATGCTCCACGCCGTGGACGACATTACCTTTACGCTGGACCACGGCAAAACCCTCGGCGTCGTGGGCGAGTCCGGCTGCGGAAAGACGACGCTGGGCAGAACCGTCATCCATCTGACCGACGCCACAAGCGGCCAGGTCTTCTTTGAGGGTCGGGATATCACAAACCCGACGAAGAAGGAGCTTCGGGAGATACGGGAAGAAATGCAGATCATCTTCCAGGACCCGTACTCGTCCCTCAACCCGCGCATGTCCGTCAGCGAGGCCATCATGGAGCCGCTCATTATTCAGGGCAAGCTGAGCAAAGCCGACATGCGCAGGGAAGTGCGCGCGATCATGGACACCGTCGGCATCGCCGAGCGTTTTGAAAATTCCTACCCCCATGAGCTTGACGGGGGCCGGCGCCAGCGCATCGGCATCGCCCGGGCGCTTGCCCTAAAGCCCAAGTTCATCGTCTGCGACGAGCCCGTGTCGGCGCTGGACGTGTCCATACAGGCGCAGATTATCAACCTGATGCTGGACCTGCAGGAGGAGCGGGGGCTGGCTTATCTGTTCGTCACCCACGACCTGTCCGTGGTTAAGTACATATCGGACGACATCATGGTCATGTATCTGGGGAACATGGTGGAAAAAGCGCCTTCGGACGAATTGTTTGCCAAACCGCTGCACCCTTACACCCAGGCGCTGCTCAGCGCCATACCCATCCCCAACATCCACGTCAATGACGAGCGCATCATCATGCAGGGCGAGATCACGTCGCCTGTCAATCCAAAGCCCGGATGCCGCTTCATGGCCAGATGCCAGTACGCAACGGAGGCCTGCAGCGGTATGCAGACGCTGGAGGAAGCCTCTCCGGGCCATTTTGTCGCCTGCTGCAACTATCAAAACGTCCAAAAAATGAAGGAGGTAACCCGGCAATGAAAAAGATGGTCAAACGATTAGCGCTCCTTGTGTGCCTTGCGATGCTGATTTCTCTTGGCGCGGCATGCAGCGGCGGCGGGACGCAGGGGGGCGCGCAGAGCGCGCCGCCGTCCGGCGCCACCGGCGGCGCGCCGGAGGAAACGTCCGGCGGCGGCAACGTCTCCGCCAGGGACAGCATCACAATCGCCGTTACCCAGGACAGGGGCACGCTGGACCCTCTGTACACGGTCGGCTGGGACAATCAGCAGTGCCTGCGCCTGGTGTACGAACCCCTTTGGGAGTTTGACGAGAACTATCAGGAGATAAAATGGGTGCTGGCCACCAGCATCGACGATTCCGACCCGCTCAGATGGATCGTCAAGCTCCGGGATGACGTCACCTTTGCCAACGGCAACAAGTTTACGGCTGACGACGTGGTGTTTTCCCTGTGGCTGGCCAACAACAGAAAGGGCGAGCCCCCGTACTTCCTCTACATGGACAACGAGGCCACCCGGGCCATCGACGACTATACGGTTGAAATCGTCTTTACGGAGTATAATGTGAGCTACGCCCTGAGCTTTGCCACGGTGTTCATGTATGACAAGGAGTCGTACAACGCCGACACGATCGCCTTTGAAACAAACGGCACCGGCCCGTACGTCATTACGGATTACGTCATCCAGAGCCACATGACCCTCAAGGCCCGGGACGACTACTGGGGAGAAGCGCCGCCCATTAAGAACGTCACCTTCAAGGTCCTGATGGAGGACGCGCAGAGGGTCAACGCCCTGCAGACCGGCGAGGTGGACGTCAGCGGCGTCCCGTTCCAGGATGTGGAGTACGTCAAGGGAATTCCCCATCTGGAAGTCCGCGAGGCGGCTTCCCGAATCAACAGGGCAATCTTTTTAAACTGTACGAATCCCGACAGCATTTTCTACGACAACATGGACGCCAGGCTCGCCGTTTTCCACGCCATCAACCCGGAGGCGGTATTAAAGATCGTCTATAACGGCTACGGCGCGGTCTCCCGGGCCCCATACTCCATAAATGCCTCCGACGCGAAGGAGAGCGATTTTGACAAGGGCATCTACGGACACGGGTACGACCCGGAGCTTGCCAAAAAGCTCGCGGAGAGCTCCGGCCTGACGAAGAGGGAGCTTGTATGCATCAACAACGGCTCCTCCGACATGGTGATGGTATCGGAGCTGCTGCAGCAGGCGCTGAAGGAGATCGGCGTCACGATGAAAATCCAGTCGACGGACGCGGGCTCCTGGCTGACATACAGGTTTGACGACAAGGCCTTTGACCTGTGCGTCGACTTTACCGGCGGCAACCCCGCCACGGCCGACATGTCCGTATGGTGGCAGTATGCCGGCAACGCCACCGCCTCCGGCGACCCCATCGGCGCCGAGCGGCTCCGCCAGCTCAGCGACGAGGTGGGCAAGATTGCCGACCCGGAGGTGAGAAAGCAGTACGCCACCGAAATGACCAACGAACTGGTCAAATTGAACCTTTTCTACAACCTGGTGGACATGACGACCTTCCAGGCGTACAACAAGAACCTGGACCTCCCCCGTACCTCCGGCAGCTGGATCGACTGGCACAAGGCGCGCTGGATCGCCTGACGGGTTGGCGGGGCTATTGGTAACCGGAAGCGGCGGGCCGTATTCCGCGAGGCTTTCGCGTAATTACATGGTTGTCTACAATAATCTACGGCGGGCTGAGGTCAGCCCGCCCTACTTTTTATGCTATTGCTCTATGTCAATAAAACGAATAATATTTCTTGATAAATATTGGATAGCGATTATAATGTTTATACAGGATAAATAAATTTTGGGCAATTATGACAGTCCTAATCCGGTCAGTTTGTCCAAAACGGCAAGAGAAATTCAATTAAGGGTAGGTTCGGTAGTGGAATATAAGAATGCAGCAGGTCATATCTACGACATCCAGGGTTATGCCGTACACGACGGTCCGGGCATCCGGACAACAGTTTTCACCAAAGGCTGTCCGCTCCGCTGTCTGTGGTGCCACAGCCCGGAATCGTGGCATCACGGGTTTGAGCTGGGTTATCTGCCGGTAAAGTGCGTCGGGTTGGACCTGTGCCAAAACGCATGCGTCAACGCCTGCCCGGAGGGCGCCATATCAAGGGGCGAACCGGTAAAGGACCTTGCCGGGTCCGGCATGATACAAAAAGCAAAGCTTGACCGCGACAAATGCACAAACTGCTTAAAGTGCGCCGGCGCGTGTCTGCCAAAGGCGCTTTATGCGTCGGGCTGGAATACCACCGTTGACGAGGTGTACAACCGCGTGATCAAGGACCGCCCCTTCTTCCAGGACGGCGGCGGGATCACCATCTCCGGCGGGGAGGCCATGGCGCAGTTTGAGTTCACCTATAACCTGGCAAAAAGGCTCAAGGACAGCGGCATACATATCTGCCTCGACACGACGGGCTTTGCCGACACGGCATTGTATGAAAAGATCCTCCCGTACATCGACTTGTTTTTATACGACATCAAGCATATGGACCCGGTGATGCACAAAAGGCTGACCGGCGTCTCAAACGAGCTGATTCTTTCTAACGCGCGCTTTTTGGCGGAACACGGGGGCGCGCTGCAAATCCGCGTGCCCGTCATACCGAAGCTTAACGACCAGGAGAGCAACCTGCGGGCGACGGCGGCGTTTTGCGCGACGCTGGGGGACGCTGTAAAGCTGGTGCAGCTCCTGCCATATCATAAGACGGGGCGCATGAAATATGACCGTCTGGGCTGGCGCTACAAGCTGACCAACGTGGAGCC
>JAJUHI010000144.1 GCA_029267955.1 Sporobacter termitidis
AAGGAACCGTAGGTTCCTTTGCCCGCCGTGCAATAAAAAGACTCTTTTGCCGTTAAAAACATCAGTTTGACATGAAATGAGTTTTACGCAACGCTTACAAGCGCTGTAAAATACCGTATTCTTGCACAGCGGCGGGGGCAAGCCCCCGCCCTACTTATTTATGCTGCTGTACTCGCTCTTCAGCATACCATCCAGTTCCCGGTACGGTATATAAAACTCCTGTATCCCGGCCACATAGGGGAAATAAACGTACTGCTGAAAAAAGATGACGAGCGCGTCGTCCGTCAGGTAATAATCGGGGGCCTGTCCGATATCTTCAAACCGACCGGTCTCAAATTCGCTGAGGATGCCGGCCTTTTCACGGCTGTCAATCTCCCGGCGGATGACCCTGTTCAGGTAGGCCCGCCAGCCGGCGCCCTCCGCCATCAGCTCCGGCAGACTTAGCGCCCGGCCTGTAGCGAGGTCAAAGGTGAAGCCGTGCTTGTACGTCGCGCCGTGGGCGCCGCCGGCATACTGGTATTCCGTCAGCACGACGCTGAACAGGCCGTTTTCGTTATAATAGACGGTATAATCGACCAGGGTCTCGCAGTTGCCCACAGCGCCCGTGTAGCCGTCCCGGATGGCCTGGGCCATGTCGGCGGCGTTTTTTTCACCGGTTGCCAGCGCTCTTTCCGCCGTTTCCCGGAGCCTTCGGTTGATTTCTTCCAGGGCCGCGGCGTCGCCGCCGGTCAGGCGGGGGTACTGGATATCCGCAAACAGGTACCGGCCCTCCCCCGTTAAAGTTTCAGTCAGCACGGTAATGTCATTCTCGGCCCTGACAGAGACCAGGACCCGGCCGCCCTCCCTGTCAAAAGAGACCCTGACGGGAAACACCAGTGCAAACAGGTCCGCATCCATGTAAGCGGCGCCGTCAACAAGCAGGATACCGTCGCCCCGGACCGTTTGGGCGGAAAACAGATGGCCGTTTTTGCGTATCTGCTGGTCGGTCAGGTCCATCAGAATCTCTTCCCCATCCCTTGACACATGTATCGTCCGCCTGCCGCCGATGTCCGACCAATCCACCGTATAGCCCAGCGCCTCGCAAAGGCGCCGCAGGGGCAGGCTGACCGCGCCCCCGGCGATGACCGCCGGCGCGTCCAACGCCTGATGGTCCAGCACCACAACCGCCTGTCCATGAGCCGCCGCCGGCATCGCCGCTGCCGGCACTACCAACGCCGCCAGCAGCAGGCCGGCCAAAACAGCCGTCAGGAGGCCCTTTTTCATTCAAACCACTTCTTTCACTGCCGATACTGTGTGCCCGCTCCCCCACTGTAGCATCCGGCAGCGCTTGAATATGGCTGAATTCTGTCGGCTTGTCCTAAAATTACATTATCAAAAAAGCCGCCCGGCAAACAAGGCCGGACGGCTTTTAATTTGGATATTGTTACCCGGTTTAGCCCAGCATGTAAGCGCCGTTTAAATAGCCGGCAAGGTCGGTATAAGCCACGGGGAACTCCTGAATACCCGCGGCATACGGGAAATACGCATACTCCTGGAAGTAGAACACCAGCGCGCTGTCAGATAGGTAGAAGTCCGGCGTCTGGCCGATATCCTCAAAATCCGCAATCTCATACAGGATGTTTTCCTTGACCCGCTTGTCAATCTCCTGGCGGATGGCGGCGTTGATAAAGCTCCTGTAGTCGCTGCCGTCCTTCATCAAGTCTGCAAGGCCGAGCCGGTCTCCCGTTGCCAGGTCAAAGATGTAGGAGCTGCGCGCCTCGCCGCCGTGGGCGCCGCCCTGGTAATAATAGCTCGACAGGGTGATGCACAACAGGCCGTTTTTATTGTAATCCACGCGGTATGTGGCCATCAACTCGTAGACCATGTCCAGCCCGGGATTCTGTTCCACGAGCTCGCGGCATTCTGTTTCCATCCTTGTAATATCGGCTTTGGCCTTATCGCCGTACTCCTTGAACGCGGC
Organism: Sporobacter termitidis; assembly: GCA_029267955.1. GTDB lineage: Bacteria > Bacillota > Clostridia > Oscillospirales > Oscillospiraceae > Sporobacter > Sporobacter termitidis_A. The sequence continues at coordinate 1,961 of JAJUHI010000144.1, forward strand.
GTTGATTTTATCCTGTGTCGCCGTGTCGGCAAGGCCGGAGATAACGGGCATTTCAACGGAGGACCTGATGTATTCGGAATTATAGGCGTAGGTATCCGACACGACTGTGGGCACAGCGGCGGCGGGCGACGGTTCTTCCGCGGAAGGCGACAGCTCTTCCGTGGAAGGCGACAGTTCTTCCGTGGTGTCCGAAGGCTCCTCGGACGCCGCCGCCGGATTATCGCTTATTCTCCCCCACGTGGAATATTCGCCCGTGCCGGACAGCCAGCTGATAACTTTGCAGCCGGAGAGCATAAGGGTAATGAGGACGGCGGAAACTACCAGGGTAAGAATCTTTTTCATTATAGACCCGCTTTCAAACTGTTTTATTTCTATCATACCCGATATCTGACGAACGTCAAGGAAATCTGTTCCCGTCCCGCGGATAACGGCGGAACAACACCGGCTGTCATGACGTCTAAGAAAAGTGTGAAGCGGCGTCTTCACCAGAACCATTTACGAACACGGAGGCAAAACCATGAAGAACAACCGTCAGCCCATTTCAAAAAAGGCCGCCAGGCGCCGCCCGGTTTGGGCGCTCGCTCTAGCAGTCACAACAGCCGCCGCCCTGACCGCCTGCGCGCCCGCCGCCGAAACGCCCGGAACGTCGCCGGACAGCACCCCCGCGGCCAGCATCACCGATACCACGCCGCCGGTGGCGACCGACCCCGCGGTGGCGCTGGCCGGGCAGTGGGCGGCGGCGGTCAAGGACCGGGACGGCAAAGCCCAGTACGCGCTGATGACGAAAGCGCTGCAGGAGCAGGTGCGCGACGAGTTTGAAGGGCTCAACTGGGTCACCGGCACCTCCAGCCCCTGGGTGGAGGATTATCAGGTTGAGGCGCTGGCGGACGGTGTCCGCGTCACCTTTGAGCTGGCCACCTCCACAGGCCCGGCCGGCAGCTATTATCAGGACCTGACCTTTGAGACAGAGGACGGCGCCTTGAAAATCGCATCCATTTCCGACCCGGTTGAAGACGCGCCGCCGTCGGCGACCGCGGCGGTCTTCCCGGAGTTTGGCGCGCTTGTCAAGCTCCTGGGCCTGACAGAAGAGGAACTGCGTCAGACCGTGCCGGGAGAGCCGGAGGGCGTCGACGAGGGCGGCTTGGCCTACGACGAGGCGGGCGTGCGCGTCTGGTTTGACGATGAAACCCACACCAAGGTGGCCCAGGTGCTGATCCGGTCTGAAGAGATCGATATCGAAGGCGTCAGGGTGGGCGACAGCTACGAGGCCTTTAAAAAGGTGTTCGGCGAACCCATCAGCGACAGCAACGGCGACGCGCGTTTTAAGTACGGGGATTACTACCTCTCCGTGGTGCGCGATATCGATACCGGCACGGTGATCAGCGTCTATATTCTGGCGGAGAATTTCTAAATACGACAGTGCAAAGGGCTTGCCGCGCAGCGTTTGCGTCTTGCGGCAAGCCCTTTTTTTATTGGAACAATATGATATTGCCGATCAGCGGGAGGGGTTTCTTCTGGCCGTTGAGGGTGTTGACGATGCCGATAATGGCCAGCACCAGAACCAGCAAACCGCCCAGCGGCCTGATGACATACCACCCAAGGTACGGTATCCGGTTTAGGATTGATATGACCGCCGACAATATCAGAAGAACGAGCCCCTGATTGGAATGAAAGCGGACATAGGGCGAATGCTGCCGCGTTAAAAGCGGAATCAGAACCAGCAGGCTCAGATAGCACAGGACGCATATGCCCTTGTTTGCCGTCGCATCGGCATCCGGAGCCGTATTATACTGCCCGCCCGGCTGCCGGTAGCTGCCGCTTTGCTGCGCCGACTGCGTATGTACCTCCCCTGCCGGCTTGCCGCAGCTCGGGCAGAACTTTGCCTCTTCTGAAAGCTGATTGCCGCATGCTGAACAAAAAGCCATTGTTATCTCTCCTCCTCTGTTGCCTGGTCCGAAGTGCCGGTCCGTGGCAGACCGTTTCATACACTGTACCACACGATGCCGCCCGCCGCAACAGTTCCGGCTAAAATAACCGGTCCGCCGCAACAAAACATTGTTACAGCCTTACGGGGCGTCGCACCCGGCGCGCCGCTGCTGGAAGGCGAAGCGCCAGATCTCATTTGAGACCGGCCGCTGATGGTAATCCCACTATCGGGGAACGCCAAAAAACACGTTGCCCGGCGCGGGCTGGATGGTGTATGATAATGGCAACAGGAGGGATGACCATGCCGATGGTGGCCGCGCAGTGCCCCTATTGCGAAAAGAGCATCCACATACCCGACGAAGCGGAAGAAACCTATTGCGCCTACTGCGGCAGCAAGCTTAAGACAAAGGCCGCAATCGAACTGTATGGCCGCGCCGGCGATGTGCCCGAGCCCAATGAAAGCCTGCTCCTAGCGGAGCTTCGAAGCCTCCGTGAAAGAGAATTGTCGGAGTTTTTAAACCCGTCCGGGTTCGGACTGGCCAATCTGGGCCGGGGGCTGCCCATGCAGTACAATGCGCAGATTGAAGAGCTTGACCCGGCGGACGTGCTGTCCAAGGAACTGCGCATCTGCAACGAAGTTTTGATAATGCTCAGGGAAGCGTGCTCCCCCTCAGGCGTCTTCGCCCCTGGCGGCTTCCGGTTTATCGGCAGCAAGTTTATCGTTTCCGTCCAGTACGAGGCCGCCGTCATTGAACACATGGATAAAATCAATGTGACCGCCCGGCAGCTTTTATCCTTAAACCCCGGATATGATTTTTCCGCGCCGCTGGACCTGTTTTCAAAGGTTGTCCGCCTGGACAAAACGCCGGAGCTTTACTGCCTGTTTGCCAGCGGCCTGACGCTGGCCTATCTGGCTCTGACAAACTACTTCATCCCGGCGGTACGGAAAAAGCTGGTCGCGCCCCTGGGCGGCAAGCTGGCGGAAAGCCTTGCCGGCATCGCCGATATGATCGTCAGCCGGACAGACCCCCAGGAGCTCATGAAGGTGCAGAAAATCAAGATCCGGCGTCTGGACGAGCTCAAGTTATTACATTAAAAACCAAAAGAGATGTTGTATGGGTCGCCCCGCCGTAACGGCGGGGTGACCCATGTGCTCTTATCAGCTTTTGTCCGTATCCTTGCCCTTGGGTTGCGCGTTCGTGCCGCTTTGGCCGGTACTGTTCCCGCCGGAGCCGCTCATCTGGTCGGCAACGCTCCTGAGAAAATCCGCCACATTGAACGTGTCCGCATCCTGGGTCGCAGCTGCCGCAAATACCTTTTTACGCCCCCATGGTGAAAACGGTCCCCGCAGGGGTTTGCTCCCGTTTTTACCGTTGGGCTGGTGCCTGCTCCAATTGAAATTGAAGCCGGACCCGGAAGGGTCCTGGTCGGACACCGACGGCTGCGCAAACAACTTGAAGATCAGCGTATCAATCAGCTCCGACACCGTCTCCTCGTCAAGGCTTGGGAAGCTCTGCATCGCCTCGACAGCTGCCTTGAATTTAATGACTTCATCAGGCTCCTGGTACGGTTTCCTGTCGTTGTACATCCGCTCCAGAAAATCAATCAGCTGCTGATTGGTTGTTTCCCGCGCTGCGACGATACTGGCGATGGCTTCCGCCTTGTTCGCCGCGCCGATGTCATGCCCGCCCTGGACGGGCATTTCGGTCAGACTGTCCAGCGCTTTCTGGATATGGGCGGTATCGCTGATGATTCTGTCGATGCGGGACAGGATATCGGCGTTATCGGGCTGTGGGTAATTGTAGATTCTCGGCGGGTCCGGTAACGTATAGTCGTTCATGCAGTCATCCTCCAAAATGACATTTGGCGGACGCGCCAACAGGCATATTTTGTTTTCACCGATGAAGCGCGCCCTGCCTTTTTTAACAAGACCTTTTGCCCGTTTCGGGTAGGTCGCTTCATACTCGTTTCCCCGCTCGTCTAC
>JAJUHI010000145.1 GCA_029267955.1 Sporobacter termitidis
TACTACACTTTTTCGGCTGTGTTTTCTGGAGCGGGTGAAGGGAATCGAACCCTCGCATTCAGCTTGGGAAGCTGACGTTCTACCATTGAACCACACCCGCCTGTCAGCGATGTGAGCAAGCATTATTTTAACACATCTTTTTGCAAATGCAAGTAGGAAAAACAGTTAATCGGCCGCTCTTTATAAGGCTGCGAAGCAGCCTGGGGGAGTGATATGGCGTATTGCAGCTCTGTGCTGTATGCGGCGGGAGCAAGCCCCTGCCCTACACGGGACATATTTTCACGGTATGGACATATTCGTCCGGATTCCTTCATATCCCTTGACAAGGAGGGATTTGTCTATGAAAAAGCCGATTACATTCCTGCTTGTCTTCATATGCCTTTTTGCACTGGCAGCCCCTACCGTGTCGGCCGAGGAGGCCGCGCCGGCGTTTCTGACGGAGGAGGACAACGAGGCCGTCGATGCGTCGGTCTTTGAAGAGGGCGTGCCCGCCGCCAGCGTGACGGAGCTGAACATCAAAGCGCCGTCGGCCATTTTAATGGAGAAGGAAACCGGCCAGGTTATCTACGAGAAAAATGCCGATGAGCCCATGGAGCCGGCCAGCGTCACAAAAGTCATGACAATCCTCCTGATCGTGGAAGCGCTGGAAGCCGGCAAAATCTCTCTGGACGACATGGTGACGACCAGCGCCTACGCCGCGTCCATGGGCGGCTCCCAGATATGGCTTGAGGAGGGCGAGCAGATGAGCGTGCGCGACATGCTCAAGTGCGTCGTCGTAGCCTCCGCCAACGACTGCGCCGTGGCGCTGGCGGAATATATCTCCGGCTCGGAGTCCGTCTTTGTGGCCCGGATGAACGAGCGGGCGAAGGAGCTGGGGATGACCAACACGAATTTTACAAACTGCAGCGGTCTCCTGGACGATAGGACCCACCTGACCACCGCCCGGGATGTGGCGATCATGTCGCGGGAGCTGATCCGGCACGACATGATCAAGGAATATACGAAGATATGGATGGACACCGTCAGAAACGGCGAGTTCGGGCTGACCAACACCAACAAGCTCATCTATTACTACAAGGGCGCCACGGGGCTGAAAACCGGCTTTACATCCCGGTCCATGTACTGCCTGGCGGCCACGGCGGAGCGGGACGGCGTTGAGTATATCGCCGTTGTGATGCACGCGGACACGTCCGCCGACCGGTTTGAAAGCGCCAAGACGCTGCTCAGTTACGCCTTCGCCAACTATACGCTGGTGCCCGTCAGCCCGGACCGGGCCCTTCTCCCGGTGCGGGTCACCCTGGGCAAAACGCCCTATGTGCAGCCGGTGATTCAGGGCAGCGACAAGCTTTTAACGGAAAAGGACATCGCGCCGACGGTCACAAAGAGCGTGGAGATCGTCGACAGGGTGCCGGCGCCGGTCAAGGCCGGCGACAAGCTCGGCTCGCTCATTGTCAAAAGCGGCGATAAAATCCTGGGCGAATACCCCATCGTGGCCGGCGACAGTGTGGGGCGGCTGAGCTGGGGAGACGTTTTCGTGCGGTTTTTGCGGATGATGTTCCTGGGAGGGTTGTAAAACAGCCCGGATTGGGATAAAATAACTCCGGAATAAGAAATTGTTCGGGGGAAACTGGCGATGATCAAAACCGACCTGACGGGTATCCTGGATTTTGTCGGACAGGAGGAGCTTGGTATCGACAAAGGCAGAAGGCTCCTGCGGGAGCTGGCCGGCGGCAAAACGGGACTGTCGGGGACGGGATGGCTGGGCTTTCCCGCCGCCGCGTCGCCCTCGTTAACGGCTTCCGTCAGGAGCGCGGCGGACAAAATTGCCGCAGAGTCGGCGGTGCTTGTCGTCATCGGTATCGGCGGGTCCTATCTGGGCGCCCGCGCCGCGCTGGATTTTATCCGGTCGCCCTATTACAACCAGCTGAATAAGAAGACGCCCGACATCTATTTTGTCGGCAATAACCTGTCCGGAGAATATCTGGAACAGGTTATCTCTTTAATCGGAAACCGTGACTTTTCCATTAATTACATCTCAAAATCCGGCTCCACCATGGAGCCGTCCGTGGCCTTCCGGGTTTTCAAAAGCCTCCTGACGGCAAAATACGGGGACCGGGGCGCCCGGGACAGAATCTATGTCACCACCGACCCTGAAAAGGGCAAGCTCCGGCAGCTGTGCAGCCGGGAGGGGTATGCCTCCTTTGAGATTCCCCCGGATATCGGCGGGCGGTACAGCGTCCTCACGGCGGTCGGTCTGCTGCCCGCGGCGGTGGCCGGGATCGATATTGACGCCATGCTCGCCGGCGCTCGGGATATGCTCGGCAGCGGAGAAGAGGAGGCGCTGCGGTATGCCTGCGCCCGGCAGGCGCTGTATAAAAGGGGCAAGAAAATAGAGATACTGGCGGCCTTCGAGCCGTATTTCCGGTCCATGGGCGAGTGGTGGAAGCAGCTTTTCGGCGAGAGCGAGGGGAAGGACGGTCTCGGCATCTTCCCGGCCCATACGGAGTTTACCACCGATCTGCATTCCCTGGGCCAGTACATCCAAAGCGGCGAACGGACGCTTTTTGAGACCTTTGTCTCCGTTGAGACGACCCGCGCCAGGCTCCGCATCCCCCGGGACGACGCTCTTGACGACGGTTTGGAGCGCCTTGGCGGGAAGGAAGTGCGCATCGTCAACGAGGCGGCCAAAATGGCCACGAAAAAAGCGCATATAGACGGCGGGGTGCCGGTTCTGGAGATCGGCGTCCCGTCGGCGTCAGCATACGATTTTGGCGCGCTTGTGCAGTTCTTTGAGGTCTCCTGCGCCGTGTCGGCCTTGATTTCCGGCGTCAACCCCTTTGACCAGCCGGGCGTGGAGGCTTACAAGAAAAACATGTACGATATCCTGGAGCTGTCCGGCAAGACCGGGGTAACATAAAATCCTGCACAACAAGTTGTTTTTATGGTTGATACATGCCCTGAAAACTGCTACAATTAAGAAAAGGCGAAAGAGGTGTTTTATGGTCAAAATCATCATGGGCCTCAAGGGCTGCGGCAAAACAAAGCAACTGATTGAGCTCGTCAAAGCGGCTGTAAAGGAGGAGGACGGAGAAGTCGTTGTAATAGAAAAAGGGCAGAAGCTGATACATGAAATTCCCCACGCTGCCCGTCTGATAGAAGCGTCCAACTACGGGTTTACCAGTTACGAGTTTTTCAAAGGGTTTATCAGCGGCCTGCACGCGGAAAATTATGATATTACCCACGTGTTTATCGACAGCCTGCTGCGGATTGTCGACCAGACGGTTGACGCGAAGCTGGAAGAGTTCCTTGACTGGTGCGAGGCCTTCTCCGAGCGGGAGAACATCAAGTTTACCATTACCATCAGCGCCGACGCGTCGCTGGCCACAGACGGTATTAAAAAGTATTTCTAAAGAGTTTTTGCAAAAAGACCTTCAATAGCGCAGGAAATAGAACAACACCGACCGCCGCTTTGCTGAAAGCGGCGGTCTTTTGCATACCGGGAGATAATTATTGCTGACTTTTGGCAGAATCTGTATTATAATAGACGCATAATAATAATAGGAGGCGTCGCGCATGGAGCTTTTAAGCGGGCTGTTTACGGTGTTTGCGTCTGTCATTGTGCCCCTAGCAGCCGGGGTCTGGCTGGCCTTGAGGAGAAAGGGATACATTAAGCCGGTGCTACTGGGCGCGGCGACCTTTCTGGTATTTCAGATATGCACCCGGGTGCAGCTGTTAAACTACCTGAACACCAGGGCGTGGTATTCCATGTTCTCGTTTAGCCAGCCGGCCCTGTTCGCCCTGTTTTTGGGGGCGACGGCGGCGCTCTTTGAGGAGGGCGGGCGCTGGCTTGTGATGACCCTGTTCATGAAGGACAAAAAGCGCATTTCCGACGGGATCGCCTTCGGCGTGGGCCACGGCGGCATCGAGGCCGTGGTATTTGTCGGTATCGGCATAACGGCCGCGCTGATTATCGGCGAGGAGACGCCGGCCTTTGAGACGTTTCTCGCCGGGGTTGAACGGCTTTTGACCATGGTGCTCCATGTGGCGTGGTCGGTCATGGTGTTGAGAAGCGTCACAGAAAAAAAGCCCGTGTGGCTGCTCGTTGCGTTTATCCTGCACACGGTCGTCGACATGGGCGCTGTCATGCTGGCGCAGTCCGGCGTTTCACCGCTTTGGATTGAAGCGGCGCTGCTGCCGGTTGCTTTGGCGCATCTCATTTATACGGTGGCTGCATACCGTAAATTCAAGGAGGTTCAGCACAATGAAAAATAAGAGAAGAGCGGGGGGCATCCTCCTGGCCGCTGTGGTTATGATGGCTCTGACCGCCTGCAAACCGGCGTTTGAATACGACGAGGACGCCGCCATTGAAGTCGCAAAGAGCGTCGTTGACAACATCAACGCCGGCGATTTCCAGGCGGTGGAGGACGAGATGACGGATGACATGAAGGCCGCGCTGCCGGCATCGGCGCTCCAGGAGTCGGTTACGCCGGTATTGGAGGAGTCCGGGCCCTTTGTCGAGTTTAAAGACGCCTCCACCACGGGGGTAACGCAAAACGGCGTCAATTATATCGTCGTGGCCCTCTCGTGCCAATACGAAAAGACCGCGCGGATTTACACCATCTCGCTGACGACGGATATGAAAATCGGCGGCCTGTACGTAAAATAAAAAGGGGATGATCGGTTGACAGAACAAGCCGATATGATGCAAACCCCGAAATCAAAACCCCGCGGCAGCTTTAAACGGTCCGGGTGGCGGCTGCTGGCGGTTAGCATTGCTTTGATACTGGCCACCGGATGTACAACCTATACGGCATCGCCTGCTTTTAAGACAGTGCTTGCGGATTTTCTTCATATTCAGCCAGACGACACGACCTATATTGGCCTGTCATCTTCCAGCAGCGGAATAACCATGACGGTAGAATCTTCCCATGTATGCAACGGTACGGCAGTCGTCCTGATCACATTTCAAAAAGACAACGGCGAGCCTTTCGGCAACGGCTTAAATCCTGACATCACATTAACCGACATAAACGGGCAGAGCGTTTTCCAGTCGGGGATGAACGGAGGCGTTTATACGGAGCTGTCCGACGATAATAAGACGCTGTTCTGCTATTATACCTGGAGTTTTCCCGAGCGTTTTACCGACAGAACGGTTATCCTGAAGGTCAACAAATTAATCTGCAATCAATCCCAGGTCGACGGCGCCACTTGGCCGGATGACCTGATTAAAGGCGAATGGGACGTTAAGTTTGATCTGACGGAGAATGAAGACAACACGATAACGGTCACAAACCCCGAGCCTGCAAAAACAATATCCGTTTTCCACAGTGAACTCCGGATAGACAGCGTCTTGCTCAGCGATATGCTGCTGATAGCGTCGGCGACAACGGTGCGTCAGTGGGAAATGACAGAGGAAGAAGTCCGCCAGAGTATTATAAGCAGTGTTCACCCCGGCAGCAGCGCGTATTATGATATCTATGCCCAGCTTGTTTATAAGGATGGTACGCAATCCGACAAAGTTGGATTTCACAGAAACGATAACGGCGACCTGATTGCATGGTTTTATAAAACCATCCCCTTAAACGATGCCGCCGAAATACGGATAGGCGATCTTGTTATTCCCGTGCAGTAAATTCCAGGCCGCAGGAGGGTTTAAGGCTGTCATAGGCTTACCATCGTAACAGAGCAATACAAAGCTTGTCGAAAAAGTCCAGCAAAAGCTGGGCTTTTTCGCGTATATGCGGTAAAATGTAAATGGTGATGAACAATGCTGACACGAGGGAAAATGGACCGGGGCGTAGTGGAAATAGTAGACACAGAGAGCCTGGTTCCGA
>JAJUHI010000146.1 GCA_029267955.1 Sporobacter termitidis
AATCCGGAGGGGTTTTTACCCCCTCCGGATTTTCATTTATCACTTTCCTTACTCAGGTCGTCGATTTTATGATTGATGATTTTTATCTCATTTTCCGCCATAGCAACGCGTTCGATCAGATTGTTGTGCTTCTCTACTTTCTTTTCCAGTTGCTCCAGCCGGTAGTTAACCAGCTTGTTTGCCACAAGTATCCCGGTAAAAGAGCCGGTCAAAGTCCCGGCAAGGGCAAGCAGCGCTACCAACAATTCCGTAGACAACCGTGCCCCTCCTATTCCACACACGCGGTTTCAGGATCGGCAAATTTTTTACCAGCACGGGATCACCGTGCTGTTTTATCTTATGCGCCGATGGGGGCTTTTGTCCAGCGTGCCGGGCCGGGTCCGGCGGGCCTTACGATGCGCGGCTTTTCAAGTTTCTGAGGAAAACAACCGCGTTCATCAGCATATTGACCGCCGTGACGCCGAACATGAGCTTCATGGGCTGGCTGACGCCGTCGGCTATGACGAGGGTGCAAAAATAGATTGCCGCAAGGATGCTGGCAATTGCCCGGCCCGTCACCGCCTTGCCGAAAACAAAGCCGGCGCTGAAATAGTACCCCAGCGTTGCCGCCGCGATGGCCAGCACCTGATAACAGTAGGCCAGCAGGACCGGGTTGGCCGCGTTGTCCTTATACAGGATGACGAGCCAAAAGCAGAAAAACACGGGCGGAATCACGCTGAAAAGGAGCATTTCCGAGCCGCCCTTCCCCTTGTACGCGCCCCGCGCCAGAGTGATAACGGAGATCGCCGACAGGGCGGCCAGCGCGGTAAAAACAAGGTCAATCACCGACACCCGGCCGGCAAAACCCGCCGGCATGGCGGATAACGCCGCCGCTCTTTTTTCAACAAAGTACCACGCCGCCGAGGCCAGCCAAATAAGCCCCAGCAAAAAGGAGACGGCCAGATATAAAAAGCTCCGGGGCGCAAAGGCCCGCGCATACTCCGACTCGGCCTTGTACCGTCTCGACGCGGCGGCGGCAAAGACCGCGGCCCCCAAAACAGCCAGGACGGAAAGGCCGATGAGGAGCATTGTGACCGGCGCGCCTATACTCGCCAGGCCCGTCACGGGATTAAAGACCGTATCGACCTCCGTCCGCCTTAAGAAAAAGCCAAGCACGCCGGCGATAAGAGCCAGAAGCGGCATAACAACAGCACTTTTTCGCATAATTATCGTCCCGTTCCAATAAAATAGTGATGACAGCAAGACAAGCCGTCCGGCATCCCAAAGGAGCCTTCGGCTCCTTGGTGTCGGCCGGACTAATTTCTTACATTTTACATCAGAACACAACAAACAGTCAACCTGATAGCACCGCACCCCTGCGGGGATGCGATCGCCGCTAAACGGCCGCACGGACAGCCAAGGTCTTTATCTTAAGCTGCCGGCGCTCCGGATACGGCCGCGGCTATATTGGAAACGGAGGAACCATGAAAAAAACGATTGTCCTGTCGCTGCTTCTGTCGGTTTTCTCACTTGCGTTTTCCATGCTGATTTCACTGGCCGACCCGCTGGACCCCGAGGACGGCCAGGCCCGGCAGACGCCGCCCGCCGGCGATTCCGAGCCGTCCCCCGGCGGCCGGGAAAACGCGGAATACGTCTATGACGACGACGCCATGACCGTCCGGGTTCTCGTGGGCGAGACCGTGACGACCATGACCATGTCGGACTATCTCATCGGCGTCGTGGCGGCGGAAATGCCGGCGGTTTTTGATGAGGAGGCCCTTAAGGCCCAGGCGGTGGCGGCGCGCACCGAGACGCTGTATCACATGCGCCATGAGAGCGCCGCGCACCCCGACGCCGACGTCTGCGACAATTACGCCTGCTGCCAGGCGTATCAGGACGATGGCGCCCTGCGGGAGAAATGGGGCGGCGACTACGACACGTACATAAAAAAGATCACCGACGCCGTCCGGCGCACCGACGGCGAATGCCTCGTCTATCAGAACGAGCCGATTCAGGCTGTTTTCCACTCCTCCTCCGCCGGCAAAACGGCCGACAGCGGCGAGGTGTGGGGTACGAGCCTGCCCTATCTGGTCAGCGTCACAAGCCCCGAGACGGCGGCCCAGGTGCCGAACTACGTCTCCACCGTCACCGTGAGCCTTGCCGATTTCAAGGAGACCGTCCTCAAGCATTACCCCGACGCCGTCTTCCCGAAGGACCGCAGCCGCTGGATTACCGATATCACCTACACCGGCAGCGGGCGCATCGACACCTTAAAGCTCGGGGGCGTGACGGTCACGGGCCCCGTGCTGCGCAACATGTTCGGCCTGCGCTCCACCGCCGCCGCCATTGAGATTGACGGCAAAAACGTGACGTTTACGACGACCGGCTACGGCCACGGCGTCGGCATGAGCCAGTACGGGGCCAACACCCTGGCCCTGGAGGGGTATGACTACAAGGGAATCCTGCTGTGGTATTATACGGGCGTCTCCTTCGGCTCGGCAGCCGATTTCGTCCAATAATGCGATAAAGCGTTGTAAATCCTCCGCCGCTGTTGTAAAATAGCAGGAAGCGACAGAAAACGGAGGAATGAGTATGGATTATGCCAGGGAATCGCTGCGCCTGCACTACGAATGGGCCGGCAAAATCGGCTACGTCCCCAAAATGGAGATTCGGGACAAGCAGTCTTTATCCCTTGCCTATACGCCGGGCGTGGCACAGCCCTGCCTTGAAATTATGAAGGATAAGAGTAAAAGCTACGAGCTGACGGGGCGGCACAATCTGGTGGCCGTCGTCACCGACGGCACGGCGGTTTTAGGCCTGGGGGACATCGGGCCGGAGGCCGGCATGCCCGTGATGGAGGGCAAATGCGTGCTGTTTAAGGCCTTCGGCGGCGTGGACGCTATTCCCCTGTGCATCCGGTCCAAGGACGTGGACGAAATTGTCCGCACCGTCTCCCTTTTGGCGGGCAGCTTCGGCGGGATCAATCTGGAGGACATCTCCGCCCCCCGCTGCTTTGAGATCGAGCGCCGGCTGAAGGAAAGCTGCGACATCCCCGTGTTCCACGACGACCAGCACGGCACGGCCGTTGTGACTCTGGCCGCGCTGTTTAACGCCTTAAAGCTCACAAACCGCCGCCTGGAGGATATCAAGGTCGTCACCTCGGGCGCGGGCGCGGCCGGCATCGCCATTATCCGGCTGCTCGTTTCCCTGGGGCTTCGGAACGTGGTCATGTGCGACCGGAACGGCGCCATTACAAGAGACCGGCGCGACCTCAACGAGGCCAAGCGGGAAATCGCCGAGATAACAAACCCCGACAACCTGTCCGGCTCGCTGGCCCAGGTGATCCGCGGCGCCGACGTTTTCATCGGCGTCTCCGGACCGGGCGCCGTCACAAAGGATATGGTGCGCTCCATGGCGCCGGAGCCGATTTTATTCCCCATGGCCAATCCGACGCCGGAAATCATGCCCGAGGAGGCTTTGGAGGCCGGGGCGGCCATTGTCGGAACCGGACGGAGCGATTACCCCAACCAGATCAATAACGTGCTGGCCTTCCCCGGTATTTTCAGGGGCGCGCTGGATGTGCGCGCGTCGGATATCAACGACGCGATGAAGCTGGCAGCGGCCAGGGCTCTGTCCGAGCTCGTGGGCGACGCGCTGGCCCCGGACCACATCATCCCCGAGCCCTTTGACAGCCGCGTGGGCCCTGCCGTGGCGGCGGCGGTGCGCCAGGCAGCGCGCGAATCCGGCGTGGCCAGAATATAAAGGATAGGCGATAGTTTAAGCGGTAGCTGTAACGGCTCCCGCTTTAACTATATACTTTTCTGTAAAATTACGGTATAATGGCAACCGGGCCATCGCCTCAAAATCATTATAAGAAAGCTGTGTATCATCATGGAAACGGTAACGAAACCCAAGCTGTACGGCGCTTTTGCCGTCTTTATCGCGGCCATACTGCTGCTTGTGTTTGTCGCCGCGCCGATACAGGAAGCCCTGGGGCTCTGGGGTCTTTTCCTGACAGAGGTCATGCTGGCCGCGTGCGGCATTATCCCGGTGTACATATTCGGCTATAAGCTCCGGGAAGTCATTCCCTTCCGTCGCCCCATGCTCCGGCAGGTCTTCGGCGTGCTGCTGTTATGGATCGGCGCCCTGCTGGTCGGCTATCTGGGCGGCTTTGTCACCATGCTGATTTTCCCCTCCGACATGGCGGAGCTCAGCAAGACCCTGGGCGATTTCCTGACCGACGGCCCCATCCTCCCGGCGCTGTTTGTCTCGGCGGTCATGCCCGCCCTGTGCGAGGAAACGCTGTGCAGGGGCTTTATTCAATATTCCCTGGGCGGCCTGAAAAGAAAATGGCTCGTGGTTTTAATCGTCGGCGTTTTGTTCGGCATCTTCCATCTGAGCATCCTGCGCTTTCTGCCGACCATGGTGCTCGGCTTCGCGCTGGCGTACATCATGGCTGAGACGCAGAATATCATACTCCCGATGCTGCTGCACTTTGTCAACAACGCCGTCTCCGTGTCCCTCTCCTACGCGGTGTCCGGCGCCCAGAACGCCGTCGACGCGGCAACGCTGTCCAATGCGGCGGTGGTCGGCATCGGCATCATCCTGTTCCTTTGCGCCGTCGCCCCCTGGCTCTTCATCGCCGGGTCAAGACTGCTGCGGACTAAGGAAGCCAACCGTGAAAAGCCGCTGAAGAACAAGCATTATATCGCCGCCGCCGTTATCAGCGCCTTCTGCATCATAGGGGGTATCGCCATGTCGGTGGTGGGCGCCGGTACCCTGCTGGGCGATATGCAGGTGCTCAACGTGAGCTATACGGAAACGGTCAGCAGCCAGACGGACGAGGCGGACACGTACCCTATCCTCATTGAAACGGACGGCACGTATCAGTTTACCATTGTCGTCTCGCCCGGGTCCGGCGCCGACGGCAGCACCAGCTTTAAGCTGACCCGTGCCGACGGGACCGTTTACCTGGACGAAGCTTCCGACAAGACCTTTATCAACACGCAGGTACAGCTGCCGGCCGGCGACTATGAGCTGACCTGCACCTATGATTATCAAAACGCAGAACCCGCTGACATAGGGGTCAGTATCGTGGTTTTGAAAGTACCCGCTTAACACCGGCCCGCTGGGGTCAGCGGGCCCTACGAGCGTTCACCGGGTTGGTTATCGTAGGGGCGGCCTGCGTGGCCGCCCGCAGTAGGGCGGGCTGACCTCAGCCCGCCGTCAGGGTATCTATACGGGCAGCCACATAGGGCTGCCCCTACGCAAACCACACAATTTTCCCGAGAGGCGGCCCTGCGTGGCCGCCTGCTGTAGGGCGCGGCTTCCCAGACGCGCCGCTACACCCCGGCACCTGTGGATTCCCGCCTGCGCGGGAATGACAACGGCTGATTACACCTTTCCGCGGCTTCTCTCCCCAAAAACGGCTTCGTTTTCAGTTTGCAAGCGCCGGCGACGCCGGCGCTTTTTTGTGTCCGGCAGGCTCCGGGCTGCTTGCAGGCCGTGCTCCCTGTCAAAATGCTCCTTTGTCAGCTTTGCCACGACGCCGGACAGCGCCAGGACGGCGATGGTGTTGGGGATGGCCATCAGGCCGTTGAGGGTGTCGGCCAGCTGCCAGATGAGCTCCAGGTTCACCGTCGCGCCCAAAGCGGTGATAACCACATAGAGCAGCTGATACGGCTTTATAATACGCGGGCCGAAGAGAAACTCCGCGCACCGGGCGCCGTAGAGCGCCCAGCCGAACACCGTGGCCAGGGCAAACAGAGTCATGCCGGCGGCAATGATGACGCCGGCGGCCCGGTCCCCGAACACGGTGGCAAAGGCCGAGAT
>JAJUHI010000147.1 GCA_029267955.1 Sporobacter termitidis
GCGGCTCATCAGCGCCCTTCCCACGGCCAGCATCTGCTGCTCGCCGCCGGAGAGGGTGCCGCCCAGCTGCCAGGAGCGCTCCTTTAAGCGGGGGAAGAGGCTGTAGACCCATTCGATGTCGTCGTCCAGCTTGTCCCGGCGAAGATACGCGCCGATTTTCAGGTTTTCCAGCACCGTCAGGTCGGCAAAGATTTTCCGGCCCTCCGGCACTAATGTAATCCCCCGGGAGACGATGGCCTCCGGCGACTTGCCGGTGATGTCCTCGCCCATAAACTCGATTTTCCCGCTGCCGGGCTTCACCAGCCCCGCGATGGTGCGCAGGGTCGTGCTTTTGCCCGCGCCGTTGGCGCCGATGAGCGTGACGATGGAATTTTCCCGCACCTCGAAGGAGATGCCCTTGACGGCCTCGATGCCGCCGTAATTGACCTTCAGGTCGGTAATCCTAAGCATCCTCGACCACCCCCAGATATGCGTCGATAACGCGCTGATTGTTCTGGACCTCCGCCGGCGTCCCGTGGGCGATGAGCTTGCCGAAGTCCTGCACGTAAATGCGGTCGGATATCCGCATGACAAGATCCATGTGGTGCTCGATGAGCAGCACCGTCAGATTGTACTTGTTCTTGATATGGACGATAAAATCGGCCAGCTCCTGGGTCTCCTGCGGATTCATGCCCGCCGCCGGCTCGTCCAAGAGCAGCAGCTTCGGGTTCGTGGCCAGGGCCCTGGAGATTTCCAGGCGGCGCTGCAGGCCGTAAGGCAGGCTGGTGGCCAGATCGTCCTTCATGGGCAGCAGACCCTGCTCCTCCAAAAGCGCCAGGCATTCCTCCCGGGCGCGCTTTTCCTCCTGGTAATTGAGCCGGAAGGTCGCCGTAAAGATATTCTGCCTGGCCCGGACATGCTTGGCGATGAGGACGTTTTCAAACACCGTCATGCTCTTGAACAGGCGGATGTTCTGGAAGGTGCGCGCGATGCCCAGCTTGGTGATCTGGTCCGGCGTCGGGCGCAGGACCTTGACGGAGCGCCTTTTGCCGTCGCCGTGCGCACCCTTCTCCGGCGAACGCAGGGCCGCTCTGGTGTAGAGGTCCTTGTTCTCGCCGGCGTAGAGCTTTTTCATTTTGCCGGTGGGGTGGTTTCTGACGATGACCTGGTCGTAGAAGCTGATTTCGCCGTTGGTGGGCTCGTAGACGCCCGTGATGCAGTTGAAGGTGGTGGTTTTGCCCGCGCCGTTGGGGCCGATGAGGGCGACGATTTCGCCTTCGTTGACCTCCAGGGACAGGTTGTTCACCGCGATGACGCCGCCGAACTGCATGGTCACGTTTTCCACGCGCAACACGTTGCGCTTCCCGTTTTGGACGGTGTTGGCGCTCATTTCGTCACCTCCTCTTTCCTGCGGCCGAGCCGTTTTCTCAAAAACCGGCGTATCCCGCCGAAGGTCTCCGCGGACAGCTCCTTGTCGCCCATGATGCCGTTACGGTAGAACAGTACGACGATCATGATGATCACCGAAAAGACGACCTTGCGGAAGCCGGAGGCCAACAGGGGCACCTTGAACGCGCCGATATACGTGTCCGCGTCCAAAAACCGCAGCCACCACTCGCTGGCCGCGATAAAAAGGAACGAGGACAGCACGCTGCCGGAGACCGAGCCCAGGCCGCCGATGACGACGATCAGGAGAATCTCATAGGTCATGGCGGATTTAAAGGCGTTTGCCTGGACGGTGGTCTGGTACATGGCCAGGAGCGCCCCGCCCACGCCGGCGAAAAAGCTGCTGATGGTAAAGGAGAGCTGCTTGTGCTTTGCCAGGTTGATGCCCATGGCCTCCGCGGCGATCTCGTCGTCCCGGATGGCCTTAAAGGCCCGGCCGTAGGAGGAGTTAATGAGCAGGACGATCAGCAGGATGCACACGCCGGCCACCGCAAACGGGAAGAGCACCGACGTGAAGCTCGGGTACTGCCGCAAAAGGTTCGAGCCGTTGGTGACGGGGCCCAGAGCGTCCCACTGGAAAAAGGCGCGGATAATCTCGGCAAAGCCCAGGGTGGCGATGGCCAGATAGTCGCTTTTCAGCCGCAGGACGGGCAGGCCGATGAGATAGGCGAAGATGGCCGCGGCGGCGCCGGCCATGATGAGCGCCGCAAAAACGGGCACCGTGAATTTGATGATGCCGCCGTTAAAGTACTGGTACACCGAATCGTGGTACTCCAGCGGAATGGTGAAGATGGCGTATGTATACGCGCCGATGAGCATAAAGCCCGCCTGACCCAGGGAAAAAAGCCCCGTAAAGCCGTTTAAAAGGTTCATCGACACGGCCACCAAGGCGTAGATCGCGCCCTTTTTCAGCACGACAAACAGCATGGCGTTGGCCGGAAGGATCTGTTCCAGCACCCACAATATGATAAACAGGGCCGCGAGGGCGGCAGCCGTTATAATCAGTTTTTTCCTCTTTTGCAATTTATCCATAACAAGCCCTAGACCTTATCTGTCATTTTTTCGCCGAAGAGCCCCGTGGGCTTGGCGACGAGAATGATGATGAGCAGCGCGAAGGTGAAGGCGTCGGAGAAGGTTGTCCAGCCGAGCCCTTTGATGATGTTCTCGCAGATACCGATGATAAACGCGCCCACAACGGCGCCGGGGATGCTGCCGATGCCGCCGAACACCGCCGCCACAAAGGCCTTCAGGCCGGGCATGGCGCCGGAGATGGGGGTGACGGTGGGGTAGTTGGAAAAGTATAAGAGAGAGCCCACAGCCGCCAGGAAGGAGCCGATGATAAAGGTGATGCTGATGACGAAGTTGATTTTGATGCCCATGCACTGGCTTGTCTCAAAGTCGCGGGAGACGGCGCGCATGGCCATGCCGATTTTGGTGTGCTTGATGAGCAGCACCAGCGCCGTAACCAGGACGATCGTCAGCAGGGGCGTTATCACCGTCACGATTTTTGTGGTGGCCGGCCCGATGCTGATGGAATCGCTGATCCACGGAATTGCCGGATACTGCTTGGCCAGGCCGCTGGTGACGTACCAGGCCAGGTTCTGAAGGAAATAGGAGACGCCGATGGCGCTGATCATGATGGACATGCGGGGGGCGTTGCGCAGGGGCTTGTACGCCACACGCTCCACGACAAAGCCCAGCAGCACGGTGATGAGGACCACCAGGGGCAGAGCGATGTACATCGGCAGCGTTGCCGACAGGTAGACCATCATGAAGCCCGCGGCCATAAAGATATCGCCGTGGGCGAAGTTGATGAGCCTGAGGATGCCGTAAACCATGGTATATCCGATGGCAATCAGCGCGTACTGGCCGCCCACCGATATACCCGTCAGTATATACTGCAAATTAGAACTGATAAATTCCATACGCGGAACCTCCGTATATATTCCAAGACGTCCAGTACCTTCCACAGTGCCGTATCAGCGTAATGTGGCGGGGGCTGCGGCCCCCGCCATATCACACGTGTGCTTGGGAGTTTTCAGTTATTTAACACTCTGGATGGCCTCAAACTGCCAGGCGCCGTCCGCGGTGTTGACGCTCTTGATGAAGGCCACGTTGCGGATGGCGTCGCCATTTGCGTCAAACGCGATGTCGCCGGTCACGCCGGTGTAGGTGGTTCCGGGCAGCGCCTTGAGGATGGCCGCGGAATCCGCGCTGCCGGCTGCCTTAATGGCCTCGATGGCCAGCATGTATGCGTCGTAGCCCAGGGCGGAGACAGCCGCGACAATGTCGTTGCCGCCGTTGTTGGCTTTCTTGTCCGGGTTGGCGTTGAGCCAGGCCTTGAAGTCCTTGACGAACTTGGAGCCGGCGGCGGACTCGTCGCCCTCGTCGAAGAAGGTGGACACGGCTATCGTGAGATCGGAGCCCTTGGCGGCGTCAAGGATAACGGAAGAATCCCAGGTGTCGCCGGCCAGCAGGGGCATGGTGATGCCCTGGGCGTGGGCCTGCTCGATGATCAGGGAAGCCGCCTCCGTGGAGGTGGGGGCGAAGATGACGTCCGCGTTGGCCTTCACGGCGTTGGTCAGATACGCGGTAAAGTCGGAGTTGTCGGGCGGGAAGGTCTCTTCGACAACGGTGCCGCCCAGACTTTCAAAGGCTTCCTTGAAGTAGTTGCCCAGACCGACGGAGTAGTCGTCGCCCAGCTTTGTCAGTATGTAGGCGGTTTTGGCGCTGTACTCGTCAACGGCGTAGTTGGCCAGGACCGTGCCCTGGAACGGGTCGAGGTAGCAGATGCGGAAATAGTGCTCGTTGCCGAGGGTGACCTGCGGGTTGGTGCAGGAGATGCCGATAACGGGGATGCCGGCCTTGCCGAACACGTCGCTGGCGGCGATGGAAACGCCGGAGCCGTAGGAGCCGAGCACCAGGTTGCAGCCGCCGCTGACCAGGGTCTGGGCAGCCGACGGGGCCTTGTCGGTGGAGGACTCGTTGTCGACGATCTGCAGCTCGATTTTGTAGGTCTTGCCGCCGATTTCAACGGTGTTCACCTGGGAGTGGGCAAACTGAATACCCAACACTTCCTGCTTGCCGCCGGCGCCGTTGTCACCCGAGGAGGGTTCGAAGACGCCGATCTTGATCGTGTCGCCGCCGCCGGCGTTTTTACCGCCGCAGCCTGCGAGGAGCATGGCGCTCATGCACACGATCAGAAGAATTGCCAATACTTTCTTCATATTCATACATCCTTCCAATACACGAAAATTGCCGTCTTGCAGAGTCTTTCCACTCTCCGCGGGACAGACAGAACTCAAGTTATTTTACCCTTTGCTGAGAGAAAGCGCAATACATAAATTACAACAAATAAATATACGCCTGTTCGAGCTTTATCCAATTCACCAAACTCTTTCGCTGTCCTTTTAAATCGCTAATGCAATATCGACAAAACCGGCGTTTTATTTAACAGGAATTACCACACCGCAGGGTGTTCCTGACGTCTGCCGCTGAATACGGGCGGCTGCAAAGCCGCCTCATGTTAGCCGCAGTCCACTTCGCCGGAGAGGTCCTGCAGGAAGAGGTCCCGCAGGGTGTCCGGGTCCTCCGTCTGCCCCAGGCACCACATGAGCTTTGTGACGGCGGCCTCGGTGGTCATATCCCTGGCCTGGATGATGCTCCGGTGCTCCACCAGCCGCGTGCCGGTCTGGTAAATGGTGAAATTGGACGACTCGTAGAGCACCTGGCTGCAGACGACGACGGCAACGCCGCTGTCGGCCAGGGTTTTCAGCGCCGAGATCAGGTCCCGCCGCATAAAGTGCATCCCGCCCGCGCCGAAGGCCTCGACGACGACGCCCCGGCAGCCCGTGTGGCGCAGCATGTCGAAAACCTCGGGGTTGAGCCCCGGGATGATCTTGATGAGCACCACGTCCGAGGAGAGCTTGTCCAAAAGCTTAAATTCCCCGGCCGGCGGCCGGATCAGGCTGCTGTCGATGCGCAGCCCGCCCACGTCGATTTTCGCCACGGCCGGGCAGTTGATGCTCTCAAAGGCGTCAAAGCTCATGGTCCGTACCTTGACGGCGCGGCAGCCGCGGAAGACCCTCCTGTTAAAGGCCAGAAAGACGCCGGGATAGCCGCTGGCCGCCATATAGAAGGCGCAGAACAGGTTGTCCTTGGCGTCGGTCAGGGGGTGGGTGATGGGCAGCTGGGACCCTGTCAGCACCACCGGGACGGGGACGTTTTTGAGCATGAAGGACAGC
>JAJUHI010000148.1 GCA_029267955.1 Sporobacter termitidis
GCCATGCCCAGATTGTTGCCCAGGTACATCAGCGAATAGGCGTTTGAGACCTTGTCCTTCGGCGTCACCTGGGCGACGAGGGCGTTTAACGCCGGCATCGTCACGGCGATCAAACAGGTTGCGGCGATGATCAAAACGGTCATGGCCGCCCCCGGCGACAGAAAGGCACAGCCCAGATACACCAGCGCGCCCAATGACTGGAAGAGGATGATGACCTTCCGGCTGCCGATTTTGTCGCCCAGCCTGCCGCCCAGCATCATAAACGGCATCTGGGCCGCGAAGGCGATTGTCGCGATGAGGCCGGTCTCCGCTTCCGTGTAGCCGATTTTCATCGTCAGAATCAGTGTCAAGAGCGGCATGACAAAGCTGCCGGCCTTGCCGATCACCGTGGCGGCAAACAGCAGATAAACGTCGCCCGGCAGGCCCTTGTAAACGGTGAGATGCCTCTTGATACGCAGTGCATATTTCATATCCGTTGTTCCTTCGTGTATATAGAATGGAAACCGTTACGCGCATTGTAACACGAAAGGATAAAGAATACAAATACCCCATATTTTGATGGGGCGTGCTGCCAGCCGCATTGCCTGTGCGGCGGCCTTGTGCTACAATAGCCGCATCATAAAAGCAGAGAGAATGATTTACAAATGGCAGCTCAATTCAAGCGGCTGGCCCTGCAGCTGGACACGCTGGCCGTCTTCAGAAATCTGTTGGAAACGCCGGTGCTCAAATCGCTGCGCACGCTCCTGGCGGCGCTGGAGGGGGCGTCCGCGCCCGCCGCGGCTTACGCCTACGCCGAGGTTTATTACGCCCTCCGGGAGGCGGGCGCTGCCGGCGTGGGGGCGTATCTCGACAAGACGCTCAAATACACCGAAACGCCCTTTGCCCGGGCGGTGATGGAAGGCGCGGCCGACACGTCGTTCCTGTCGGCGGCGGCCCGCGATATGGCCGTTTTGTCGGACCTGTCCCAGCTGACCTGCGCCCAGATCAAACGGCATATTATAAGTCTCCCGGAGGCGGAATTTGCCGACGTGCTCGACACGCTGCCGGAATGGGAGACGGGCGGGCTGCCGTCTTTTGACGCGCTGGTATCGTTTTACCGGCAGCATGGCGCGGGCCCCCTGGCGCTGTACAAGGCCTTTGTCTGGACGGGCGGCGGTTTGGTGCCGGTGGACGCGCCGGACCCGATCCGGTTTGAGGAGATGGTGGGCTACGAGTGGCAGCGGCAGGCTGTTTTGGACAACACCCGAGCCTTCGTCCGCGGCAGCGCCGTCAACAATGTGCTGCTCTACGGCGACAGCGGGACGGGGAAGTCCGCCACCGTCAAATCCATGCTCAATGTTGAAGAATTTGAGAATCTGGCGCTCATTGAGGTCTCCAAACAAGGTCTTGCCGGGCTGCCGGCCCTTTTGGAGCTGTTGTCCCGGCGGCCGCGGCGGTTCATCCTCTTCATCGACGACCTCACCTTTGAGCCGGGGGACCCCGACTATTCCGCCCTGAAGATCCTGCTGGAGGGCAGTCTCCGGGAGCGGCCCCGGAACGTGGCGCTGTACGTCACCTCCAACCGCCGCCAGCTGGTCAAGCGCAATTTCTCGGACCAGGACGACATGACCGGCGGCGAAACCGTCCAGGAGAAAACCTCCCTTGCCGACCGGTTCGGCATCCGGCTGCCGTTTTTCTCCCTAAACCAGGAGGACTACCTGGCAACGGTCACAGAGCTTGTCCGGCAAGCCGGCATCCGGATGGATGCCGACAAGCTGAAAAAAGAAGCTCTGCAATGGGCGCTGGAGCACGGCGCCAGAACGCCCCGTACCGCCCGCCAGTTTGTGGACGAGCTGATTGCCGGACAGGGCGCGGCTCGTATGCGGCCTGAAAAACGGCGCTCGAATGAGGAGGTCATATGAAATCAAAAGAAGAGTACTACCAGTCCGTTCTCGATAACCGGAAGCTAGCCGCCGACCCGGCGGTGCTGGCCTGCCCCTGTACGGCGACCCTCTGCGAGTGGCACGGGAAGTGCCGGGAGTGCGTGGCGCTGCACCGTTATCACGGGGACCATGTGCCGTCCTGCCTGCAGCCGCTCTTACGCGATAAGCTGAGCGCTCTGGCCGCCGTCGCGGAATTGCACGCCGTACCAAAAGAAAAAACCCCCGACGACTACCGCCTGTACGTCCGGGAGCGGGATAAATCCAAGTAGGATGTTTTCGTATAATGCGTAGGGGTCGCCGTCCACGGCGACCCGCAATACTCTCCGTCTCCCAAGGCTCCTTTTTGAATAGGAGCAAAGGACTTTCCAAAGCCCTTGGAGCAAAGCGAGCCTGAGGATTGCCGTCGCTCCGCCCCTGGATTCCCGCTTTCGCGGGAATGACAGCGGGTGCGGAATGACAAGGCAGGCTCCGAACCGCCGTAGGGCAAGGGCTCTGCCCTTGCCGTGCGTACACAACAACCAACCTTGTAGGGGAGGCCCTGCGTGGCCTCCCGCAACTCCCTCCGTTCTCCCTCAGAGAGGGAGGCTTACTAAAAAAGCAGGGGTTTTATACCCCTGCTTTTGCGTTTCTATCTCCCAATATCCCGCGCGACGGTCCACGCGGCCTGGGTGGCCGCCAGGATGTTCTTCGGCGTCACGCAGTCGCCGATCTGATAAAACTCTCCCGCGCAGTCGGCAAGCGCCAGCGCCTCCTCCCGGAGGGGCTTCTGACCCACGGCGTAAATGACCGTGTCGGCTTCCAGCAGTTTGTCCCCCTCGGGGCCGCTGACCATGACGCCGGCCGGCGTGATTTCGGTGGCGGCGGTGGATGTATGTATCTTCAGGCCGCGCTTGTCAATCTCCTCGAAAAGGGCCAGCGTGTGCATGCTGTACAGGTCTACCGACAGCTGGGGGAGCATTTCCACGATGGTGACCTGCCGCCCCAGACCCGCCATGTACAGGCCCAGCTCGATTCCAACGAGCCCGCCGCCCAGAATGACCAGCTTCTGTCCGGCCTTTTCCGGGTGGACATAAGCGTCTTCCGCGCCCAGGACATTGGGCGCAAGGCTGCCGTCAGCGGCCTTGATGCCCTTGATCGCCGGCACGACCGGCCGGGCGCCCAGCGCGGCGATGATGACGTCGGGGCGCAGCTCCCTGGCATATTCTGGCGTAACCGTCGTATTCAAACGGATATCGACGGCGGCCTTGGACAGCATGTGCGCCTGATGCTCCAGATAGGCCTTGAGCTTCTGCTTAAAGGGCAGCTGATCCTCGCACAGCAGCACGCCGCCCAGCTGAGGGCCCTTTTCGCAGAGAATGACCTTGTGACCGCGCTGGGCGGCCGTCAGGGCCGCCTGCATCCCGGCCACGCCGCCGCCGACGACCAGGACCTTCTTTGTCTCGCGGGCAGGGGGGAGGTAGCGGGCCTCGTTTTCATGGCCGATCACGGGGTTGACGGCGCAGTAGAAAATGCGGTGGGCGCCCACGCTGCCGAAGCAGGCCGAGCAGCGCATGCATTTGGTGATCTCGTCGTCCCGGCCGCTGCGGGCCTTGTTGGGCAGCTCCGGGTCGGCCATGGTCTGGCGGCCCAGGGCGATCACATCGGCCTGGCCGGAGGCGATAACCTCCTCCATGTGGGCGGGGTCCGTAAAGCCGCCGACGGTGGCCACCGGCGTCTTCACATGCTTTTTAATCTCCGCGGCGTATTTCAGGTTGACGCCGTCGGGGAGGAACATGCTGGGGTGGGTGATGATGGTGGCGGAGAGCACCTCGTGGTTACCGGTGGAGACGTGGATAAGGTCCACCTTGCCGTCCAGCGCCTTGGCAAACTCGATGCCCTCGTCGATATCGTATCCCTCCGGGTTCGTCTCCGAGCCGCTCATGCGGAACTCGATGGGGAAATCGCGCCCCACGGCCTTCCGGACGCTGTCCACAATGGCCAGCGGCAGCCGCATACGGTTTTCAAAGCTGCCGCCCCAGCGGTCCTTGCGGGTGTTGATCTGACGGCTCCAGAACTGGGGGATCAGCCAGCCGTGGCCGCCGTGGATGGTCACCATGCCAAAGCCGCACTGCTTGGCGAAGGCGGCGGCCTTTCCGTAGGCGTCGATGACGTGCAGGATCTCCTCCTCCGTCATGGCCCGGACCGGACCGTATTTGTTTTCCATATCAATAGGGCCCAGCAGCGGCGCGCCGGCGGCAAAGGAGGCCTGGGCGTACATGCCCGCGTGGGACAGCTCGGCGGAGGGGATGGCCCCGTGGCGGGAGATGGCGCTGGCGAGCTTTGACAGACCCGGCAGCATCTTCGGGTTGTCCATGGGCAGGAGCCAGTCGTAATGGCGGCCCTGCTTCCAGTCCACGATACAGTCGCCCACGCAGACGGTGGCAAAGCCGCCCATGGCCTTCGTCTCGTAAAACCCCACCATATCGTCGTTTGGGAACAGGTCGGGCGCTACATTATAATAACCCTGAGGCGACGACGACAGCCTGTTGCGGAACAGCGCGCCGCCGATTTTTATCGGTTCAAACAGCTTGGGATATTTAAGGCTCATGATGACAGGCCCCTTTCATGATGTTGCTTACAATTCAAAATTCTAAAGAGTCGCCCCTTCAATGTCAATTGTGTCAACACCATAAAATCCGGGCATCCTTTCGGTGGAACAACCAATGCCAAACGCCAGGTAAAAAACACATATCATGCCGGCATCCAGGCATGATATGTATATTAGACCTTTATTACAGCAGATTTTCTATCAGACCGGCGAGGGTTTTCCGGTGCCGCAGCGTATCCATGGCGTAAGCCCGGTAAATTTCCAACAGGTCGGCATATGTTGTCTCCGCGGACGCCCGGAGATACGCATCGGACCGGGTCCCCAGGGCCGTATACTTGTGCCGCAGGGCGTCGGTGAGGCTGTAAACCACCGGGCACTGCGCGGGGGGCAGATGGGTTTCACCGGTGAGGATGTAGTAGCATGCTCTGAGCTTTTTAAGGCGGCTTTTTGCCTCGCAACTTAGGCGCAGAAGCAGTCGCTGCCGGCAGCCGCCGGTCAGGCCGGCAAGCTTCTCGTAGAGCGGCGCGTCGGCCGCCTCGTCGTCCATAAAGCCCCGCAGCCGCGCCGCCTCCTCCTTGGCGGCGGTCTGGAGATTGCCGCTGCCCTCCGGGGCGCCGGTGACGCGCCGCCAGACGGCGTCGAATTTTTCCTTGTCGTAACAATAATCGCCGTTGTCCATGACTCTCAGTCCTTTATCGCGCTTTTGGGCCCGGACTGTTTTATACTATGCATTCAATATTGCCAGAGTGCAGTCAATCTGTTAGAATGAAGGGCGGAAAAGGGGGGCCTGTATGCCGAGATTTTTCATCGCCGCGTCGAATATTTTCGGCGGCGTTGCCTATTTAAGCGCCAAGGAGATCGAGCATCTTCGCGCCCTGCGCATCCGACACGGCGAGAGCATTACCGTCTGCGACGGCGAAGGCAGCGATTACACCTGCAGGCTAATGAAGATGACGCCCGACGGCGCGGAGGCGGAGATTATCAGCCAAACGCCCACGGTCAGCGAGCCGTCCGTTTCCTGTACGGTCTTTACGGCCTTTGCCAAGGGGGACAAGCTGGA
>JAJUHI010000149.1 GCA_029267955.1 Sporobacter termitidis
GCCGTTGATATCAGCGACAACCGCCTCGTTCTGTACACGCCGTCGAATTTCAAGAAGGACGTGATTGAGGGCCGTTTTCTCGGCTCCGTGAAAAACGCGCTCAGGGAACTGTTTTCCGGCGATTTCGACGTTCTGGTGCTGGGCGAAGGCGGCCTGGACCACTTTACCGGAAAGGGCATTACCGACGCCACCGCCATCGAGGAGGAGTACACCTTCGAGCGGTTCGTGGTGGGCAACTCCAACAAATTCGCCCATGCCGCCGCCAAGGCCGTGGCCGAGGGGGAGATCAAAAACTTTAACCCTCTTTTTATTTACGGCGATTCCGGGCTCGGCAAGACGCACCTGCTGCACGCCATCCGCCACGCCGTCACCAAAAAGCATCCGGAGTACAACATCGTCTACGTCAAGGGCGACGATTTCACCAACGAACTAATTCACGCCATCCAGGTGGGTAAAAACGTCGAGTTCCGCGAAAAGTACCGCGTGGCCGACCTGTTTTTGATGGACGATATCCAGTTCATCGCCGGCAAGATCCAGACCCAGGAGGAGTTTTTCCACACTTTCAACACGCTGTATGAGGCCAATCGCCAGATCGTATTCACTTCGGACAGGCCGCCCAACGAAATGACCCGGCTGGAGGACCGGCTCAAAACCCGGTTTGAATCGGGCCTTCTTGCGGATATCCAGCCGCCGGACTATGAGACGCGCATGGCCATCATCAAAAACAAGGCCCAGCAGCTGGGGCTATTCCTGCCGGACGATGTGTGCAACTATATCGCGGAAAACATGACCTCCAACGTCCGCCAGATCGAGGGCGCCGTAAAGAAGGTCATGGCCTACCGGGACCTGATGAACGACAGCATCACCGTTTCTTCCGTTGCCAAGGCCATTAAGGATATGTTCAAGGAGAAGACGGCGTACACGCCCACTTCCGACCTGATCATCGACGAGACGGCCAAGTTCTATTCCTTGACGTCGGAAGATTTGAAGGGTCAGCGCCGCACGCGGAATACCGCCCTGGCCCGCCAGATTTCCATGTATCTTATCCGCAAGCTGACGAACTTGTCCCTCAAGGATATCGGCGACATTTTCGAGGGGCGGGACCATACCACCGTGCTGTCCTCCATCCGCCGCGTCGAGGACAACATCAAGTCTTCCGCCGCTTTCGCCCAGATCATCAAGGATATCACCGCCAACATCAACGCCAGAAACTGACAGAGCCGTCCACATATTGTTGATATCTCTGTTATCTGTCTGTGGATAATCCCATGCGGGCAATATAAGTCTAAATTTCCCGACTTTTATCCACAATGACGCCGGTCGGCAAATGCTTGCCGTTTCATCATTTTCCGCGTTTTCCACATATTTTTATACTACTGCTGCTATTACTAAAAATATTTATTATATTCTTTCTGTCTTTCCGATATGCGTCACGCGCCGTAAAATTTTCGATTTCCGGAGAAAGGAATCAGCATTATGAAATTTTCAGTGGAAAAAAGCCTGCTGCAGTCGGCCGTTTCGACAGCTTCACGCGCGGCCGCGGTAAAAAGCGCCGTACCCGCCCTTGAGGGCCTCCTCATTGAAACGTCGAACGGTAATATCAAGATTTCCGGTTACGACCTCAAGACCGGCATCATCACAACCGTCGCCGCGGACGTGACCAAAGACGGTAAAATTGTCCTCAGCGCCCGCCTCTTCGGGGATATTATCCGCAAGCTCCCCGACGATGTGGTCAGCATTACCTGCGACGAGAACCTGATGACGAAAATCTCCTGCGGCATGAGCGAATTCCAGATACTCGGCATAACGCCCGCCGATTATCCGGACCTGCCCACGGTGGATTACCAGCATACGCTGACAATAAAGGAAAAAGATCTGAAAAATATGATCAGCCAGACGAATTTCGCCGTCAGCGACAACGAGGCGCGGCCCATTCAGACGGGCGCGCTGTTCGAGTCGGAGGGCGGCCAGCTGACGGTGGTGGCCTGCGACGGCTACAGGCTGGCGCTGCGCCGGGAGGATTTGGTCCAGCCGGAGAGTGAAAACCTCAGCTTTGTCGTCCCGGGCACGGCCCTGGACGAGGTGGAAAAAATCCTCGTCGACAGCGACGAGCCCGTGTCGGTCATGCTGGGCTCCAAGCACATCATGTTCGTCATGGGCGGCACGGTGCTCATCTCCCGCCGGCTTGAAGGCGAGTTCTGGAACTACAAAAACCACATTCCGAACACAGAAAAGTACGTCATCGAGGCCGACCGCCGGATGCTGGTGGAGGCCGTCGAGCGCGTGTCGCTGATTATCAGCGACAAGCTGAAGAGCCCCGTCCGCTGCACCTTCTCCGACGGCGTTGTCAAGCTCCTGACCAACACGGCCCTGGGCAGGGCCACGGACGAGTGCCCGGTGAGGGGCGACGGCGAGAACATGGAAATCGGCTTTAACAACCGCTATCTGCTGGAGGCGCTGAAAGCCGCGCCCGCCGACAACATCAACTTTAAAATCACGTCCGGCGGCACGCCGCCGTGCCTGATTGTGCCCGCCGACGGCAGCAACCGTTTTCTGTACATGGTGCTGCCGGTGAGACTGAAAGCCAATGAAGGTTAAAATTCGCAGACGGCAGGGCGGGGACGATGCCCGCGCAATCCACATCGCCGGCGACTATATCCGGCTGGACGCGCTTTTAAAATTTGCCGGCGTTGTCCAGACCGGCGGAGAGGCCAAGCAGTATATCCAGGGGGGCCTGGCATCCGTCAACGGAGAGGTTTGCCTGATGCGGGGCAAAAAGCTCCGGCCGGGGGATGTTGTCACCGTCCGCGGCCAGACGCTGAAGGTTGCCGCCGGAGAAGGCATGCAGGAACATGATTCATGAAGGTCTATTCGATTTTGTTGGAGGGCTTCCGCAATTACGCCTCCTTTGAGGCCGAGTTTTCCGACACGGTCAACGTCATTGCCGGCAACAACGCCCAGGGGAAGACGAATCTGCTTGAGGCCGTCTACTTTCTCTCGGCGGGCCGCTCCTTCCGCGCCAGAACCGACAGGGAGCTCATTCACTTCGACCGGGACGGGGCCCATATCCGGGCCGACATCGATTCCGGCGGCCGCGGCCACCGGCTGGAGGCCTTTCTGCACCGCACAAAGCGCCGGCAGTTTTTGTCCAACGGGGTACGGCTCAAAACGGCCTCAGCTCTCTCCGGGAAGTTGAGGACCGTGCTTTTCTGCCCGGATGATTTAAATCTGATCCGGGAAGGGGCCGCCGTCCGGCGGCGCTTGATGGACGGCTGCCTGTGCCAGCTCCGGCCCCGCTACGCCGAGGCCCTGACGGAATACAACCGGATTTTGGAACACAAAACTCGAATATTGCGCGATTATCATCAGAAGCCGTCCCTGCTGGAGACGCTGGATGATTTTAATCTCCGGATGGCTCAGATGGGCGCGCAGCTGATCTATTACAGAGCCGCTTACGCGGCTTTGCTGGCGGAAAAGGCCGCCGTTATCCACCGGGAGTTCTCCGGCGGGTCGGAGACGCTGTCTGTCCGCTACCTAACCGTCAAGACCATCGAGGACCCGGCCAAAAAACCGGCGGAGCTTTTAGAGCCGCTGCTGGAGCATTTAAAAACCCACCGGCGGGCCGAGCTGGAGACGGGCACGTGCCTGTCCGGGGCCCACAAGGACGACCTTGAGATTCTGATCAACGGCACGCCGGCCCGGACCTTTGCGTCCCAGGGCCAGGCCAGGACGGCCGCCCTGTCGT
The DNA here is from genome assembly GCA_029267955.1 of Sporobacter termitidis. Classification (GTDB taxonomy): domain Bacteria; phylum Bacillota; class Clostridia; order Oscillospirales; family Oscillospiraceae; genus Sporobacter; species Sporobacter termitidis_A. The sequence goes on from JAJUHI010000149.1 coordinate 3,746, forward strand.
TAAAGCTGGCCGAACGGGACATTCATTTTGCCGACGCCGGGGAATACCCGGTCCTATTGCTGGACGACGTGCTCTCCGAGTTGGACCCTAAGCGCCAGAGCTTCGTTTTAAACCGTATCAACGAGGGCCAGGTGTTTATCACCTGCTGCGATGAGGTCAGCCTATTGCCCGGTACCGGCGGCAGGCTCCTGCGCATTGCCGGCGGGCGGCTGGCCTGATGCTGAAAGACGGCTTAAATGGTTAGAATTACTTATATCATGCGGGTTTAAAAAGACATGAAATCCGCAGGAAAGGCATCGCCATGTATCTGCATCTGGGACAAAACGTCGTCGTGCCGATGAGCACCGTGATCGGTGTGTTTGACCTGGACAACACCACGGGGTCCCACCAGACGCGGACCTTTTTAAAGGGCGCGGAAAAGGCCGGCCGCGTTGTGAATATATCCGACGACCTGCCGAAATCCTTCGTGGTCTGTGAAGACGCCGGGAAAATGACGGTCTACCTGTCACAGCTGGCGTCCGCAACGCTGTTAAAACGCAGCGAGTCCATGCGTTTCGACTGATATCTGTTTTTCCGGCATTTTGTTGTTGCCGCGGGGGCGGCGAAGTGGAGGTTAAGGTTACTATGTCTGATCACACGCACAACTATGACGCAGCTCAAATACAGGTACTGGAAGGTCTGGAGGCCGTACGCAAAAGACCCGGCATGTACATCGGGTCCACGTCCGTTTCCGGGCTTCATCATCTGGTTTATGAGATCGTGGACAACGCCATCGACGAGGCGCTGGCGGGCTTCTGTACCGAAATTTCGGTCATTATCGGCGAGGGCGACGTCATCACCGTCATCGACAACGGGCGCGGCATCCCTGTGGATATTCAGGAGCAGACGGGAAAGAGCGCCCTGGAGGTCGTTTATACCGTGCTGCACGCCGGCGGCAAGTTCGGCGGCGGCGGCTACAAGGTGTCCGGCGGCCTGCACGGCGTCGGCGCCTCCGTCGTCAACGCCCTCTCCGAGTGGCTTATCGTTCAGGTGCACCGGGACGGGAACATCTACGAAATGCGGTTTGCCCGGGGCGATATCACCCAGGAGCTGACGATTGTCGGCGCCACCGACAGGACGGGGACGACGGTTACCTTCAAGCCGGACCATCTGATTTTTGAGGAGCTTGTCTTCGATTACGAAACGCTCCACACGCGCATGCGGGAGCAGGCGTTTTTAAACGCCGGGCTCCGGATTAAGATGATCGACCAGCGGCCCGGAAAAGAGGCTGTCAGCGAGATGTGCTACGCCGGCGGTATCCGGGAATTTGTCTCCTACATCAACCGCAGCAAGACGGCGCTGCACGAGGAAGTCATCTATTTTACCGGCAGCCGGGACGACTCCGTTGCGGAGATTGCCCTGCAGTACAACGACAGCTACAACGAGCTGATCTTGAGCTTTGCCAACAACATCCACACCCCGGAAGGCGGCATGCACGAGACCGGCTTTAAAACGGCCCTCACCCGCGTCTTAAACGATTACGGAAAGAAAAACAACCTGCTCAAGGGCGATGAAAAGGTCTCCGGCGAGGACTGCCGGGAGGGCCTGGCCGCCATCATCTCCGTCAAGCTGACCAACGCGCAGTTTGAGGGCCAGACGAAGGCAAAGCTGGGCAACAGCGAGATCCGGACCCTGGTGGACAACATCGTGTCCGACAAGCTCACCGAGTTTTTGGAGAAAAACCCCACCGTGGCGCGGACGATTCTCGACAAGGCCATCACCGCCTCCCGCGCCCGGGAAGCGGCCCGCCGGGCCCGGGAGAA
>JAJUHI010000150.1 GCA_029267955.1 Sporobacter termitidis
AGGCATGCCGTTCTTTCTAAATCTTTATCCCAGCCGGAGCACGTCGCCGCCCAGAAGGGCCATTTCCTCCGGGGAATGGACGGCCGCAATAACCGGTATCTCCTGCGCCAGTATCAGCGCCGCCATCCGCTTTGTCAGCGCCGGGTCAAAGCCCTTGAAGTTCTCGTCCAGAATCAGCAGGTCGCCCCCGTAGCACAGCGCCCGGGCCAGGGCGACGCGCCGTTTCTGGCCGCCGGACAGGTTTTCCGGCAACACGTCCATAAAATCCGCCAGCTCCGTTTTCCTCAGCCAGTCCGCGGCGGCGCCCCGGTCCGCGCCCGGCAGGACGGCGGCCACATTCTGCCGCGCCGTCAGCCACGGCAGCAGCCGGTCCTCCTGAAACAGCACGGCCGGCCGGGCGGGCGCGCCGCCGATCTTTCCGCCCTGGGGCTCCTCCAGCCCCGCAACCAGCCGCAAAAGCGTCGTTTTGCCGCAGCCCGAGGGCCCCGTAATGCAGGTAACAGGCCCGAAGGTATGGCTAACCCCGCTGAAAATCTCGTTGCCGCCGTAAGAAAAGCGCAGGTTCTCAATCTGTATCATGCCCGGCGCCTCCCGCGCTTTTTCATAAACAGGCGCGCCAGCACGTTCTCCAGGACCATGCTCAGGCAGATCACCACCGCCGTCCAGGTAAAAAGCGCCGGGGTCTCCAGGTATATCTTCGAGCTGTACAGCTCGTTGCCGATGGTCGGGCGCACCTGGCAGATCACCTCGGCGGCGATGCCGGACTTCCACGCCAGGCCCATGCCGGTGGCGCAGGCGGCGCTCCACTGGGCGCGGACAGAGGGGATGTAGACAAGCCGGAGGGTCTTCAACCGGCCGAACCGGTATATCCGCGCCATTTCCAGCAGCTGCCGGTCCGTCTCCCGCAGGGCGGCGCGGCCGGCCTGCCAGACGACGGGCGTCACCATCAGCGCCGAGGCGAAGGCGGGCACGCCGGATTTCCCCAGCCACAGCAGCGCCAGAATAATGAAGGACGCCACGGGCGTTGCCCGGATAACCCGCAGGGCGGGCGACAGCACCGCGTCGGCGGCGGCGACAAAGGCGGTTAAAAACGCCGCCGCCGACCCCGCGGCAACGCCGGCGGTAAAGCCGATAAACACGTTTAAAAGGGACCGCCCGGCCGACTGCCAGAAGGCCGCCGTCCCGCCCAGCTCAACAAACTCCCGGAGCACCTCCGCCGGCGACGGCAGAATCAGCGGCTGCCCAACCCGGTACGACGCGAACACCCACACCGCCGCCCAGAACGCCGCCGCGCCGGCGGCGCGGCCGACTTTTACGGCCAGGCCCGATTTATCAGCCGCCGTAGTAGAAGGCGTCATCCGGTATCGCTCCTCCCAGGGATTTCGGGTCGGCCTGGAACATCACGTCGTAATATCCGGACAACGTGTCTTTAATCTCCTCGGCGCCGGCAATGAACACGATATTGCAATCCGGTATGGCCGCCTTGGCAATCTCCGCGCTGCCGACCATCTCGTATTTAAACGCCAGCCGGGCCGCCTCCTCCAGGTTATCCGCGTCCTTCATGAACAAAACCGATTGCAAGTAGTCGTCTAAGAAGCTCTCCACAATACTGTCCAGGTTCTCCAGGCCGCTGCGCACCACAACGCAGCCCTGGGGCAGGGCGCCGCCGCCGGTGACCTTGCCCCATATCCAGCCCAGGTCCAACGCCTCACGCACATCGGCGTTTTTCATCAGGACGCTGGTGGCGTTGGGCACGGGCAGCATGCACAGGTCAATGTCTCCCGCGGCCATTTTTGTCGCCAGCTCGGCGGCGTCGGCAAACTCCACCGTCACGTCGGTCCCCGGCTCCAGCCCGTTCTGGCGCAGGAGGTAATTGAGCACATACTCCGGATTGGCGCCCTGGCCGACGGCGTACAGGGTTTTGCCCTTAAGGTCGGCGATTGACTGCACCGAGTCGCCGTTTTCAAGTACATACAGGACGCTTAAGGTATTGATGGCGATGATCTTTACCCCGCCGTTTGTCTTGTTGTACAGCGCCGCCGCCACGTTGGTGGGCAGGGCGGCAATGTCCACATTGCCGGCGACAAGCTCGCTCATCATGGTCGACGGGTCGGCCTCCACGGTAAACGTGTAATCCAGCTTCGTCGCGCCGGCGGCGGCCTGCTCCATCAGGTACGCGGCGCCGATGCCCGTGGGGCCTTTCAAAAAGCCTGCCCGGACAGACTGCTTTTCAGCAGGCGACGGCGACTGGTCGGGCGACGGGGCGGAAGACGCCGTCTCCGGCGCCGCGGTCTCCGGCGCCGTCTCGCTGCCGCAGGCGGCCAATGACAGGGCCAAAAGACCCGCCAGGAGGATGGATAACGCTTTTTTCATGCTCAGCATCCTTTCTTATTCCATATTTGACAGTCCGCTGGGGTTTAATATCTCAATCTCTTTGCCGTTTTTCCGGATGATTTGGGCCCGCTCCAGCGCGGCAAAGGCCCGGTACAGGGAGGCCCTGCCGATATTCAGCGTCTCGGCCAGCCGCGTCATGCTCCCGTCCAGATACACGGTCAGCCTGCCGCCCTCCGGCTGGGCGTTGGCCGCCAGATACCGCCCCAGCGCGGCGGCGGCGTTTTCCGAGACGAGGTCCTGTATCTTCTCGTTGAGAAACCGCACGCGGCTTGTTAAAAACCGGATGTAATTCATGGCGACGGCGTTTTCTTCCGCCATGAGCTCTTCGATGAGCCCCCGGGGGAAGAAGGCGATGCGGCAGGGCGCAAGCGCCGTCAGCACCGAAACCGCCGCCCCGTCGTCGTCGTACAAATTCGCCGCGCCGAAGAGATCCCCGCGCGCCAGGGTGTTCATGACATACCGGCTGCCGGCGGGCTTTGCGACGGCGATCCGGCCGGACAGGACGAGCCCCAGGCAGTTCCGGTAATCGTAGGCGTCAAAAATAACCGCGCCCTTGTCCGTCTCCACAAGCCGGCATCTGTCATCCGACAAGGCCCGCCTGACGAGCCCGTCGCCGGTCCCGGCAAACAGGACGCACCCGGCCACCAGCGCCCGTTCGCCGCGCTTTAGCGCCTTGATGTCCACATCACCCCTCCATTCTGTCTCATTTGATACAATAATACAGGTACAGGATGTTTTTGTAAATGGTTTTATGTTTCATTTTTTGTAATATCGTTAAAAAAATAACGCCGAGGCAATTATTATCCTCGGCGCAGATTATAACTAACCCAAATTCGGGGGTCGCCTTCCGATTTTCGCCATGCAGGGCGAAATCGGCCTCGGCGTATATCGAAAACTGCTTAAATTAACCCCTTACAGCTTACATTCCGCCAGGCCGCTGGGCAGCAGGATCTTGGCGTACTGAAAGCCGCAGCTTTTGGCAAGCTCGGCGGCCTCCCGGAACTTGTAGCCGATAGAGGCCGTGTCGTGGCTGTCGCTGGATAAGATGATATCGCCCCCGTACTCTTTTAACGCTTTCAGGAGCGTCGGCGACGGGTACGGCGCCGACCGGCCGTAGCGGTACATGGCGCCGGTGTTGATTTCAAACAGCGTATGGGTTTCCGTAACAGCCCGGAGCGCCTCTAAAGCCGGGGAAAGGTAGCGCGGGTCCTCCTCGTCGAACAGAACACCGCCCTCGTTGAATTTTGCCACCAGGTCAAAGTGGCCGATAATGTCCGGCCGGATCTTGGCGATATCGGCGACGGTATTGAAATAATCCCTTGTATATGCGTAAAAGTCGCCGCCGTAATAGCGGCGGACGGCCTCTGTCTGCGCCTGGGCGCTCTCGTCCACCGACAGGTATCGGCCGTCTTTCTTAATATAATGCACCGAGCCGATAACATAGTCGTACGGCCCTTTGGGCTCCGGCGCGTAATAGTCCCGCTCGACGCCCGTCAGCAGGGTGATCCGGTCGCCGTACGTCTTTTTCAGCCGGCCCATCTCCGATATGAAGGCCTGTTCGCCCGCCGGCGTCATGCACCATTCGGTGTCAAAGCCCATATAGGCGTGTCCGGAAAGGCCGAACAGGGAAAACCCCTTCTCAATCGCCGCTTCCACCATCGCTTCCGGCGTGTCCGAACCGTCGCAGAAGGTGGAGTGGGCGTGGTAATTGGAGAGCACCCTCATGATGTCATTTTCTCCTGCTTTATCTTTTTGTCCACCACATGGCGGGACGCCAGCTCCCTCCGAATATCTTCCAGCGGGATGCCCATCTCCGTCATCAGCACCATGATATGGTACGCCAGGTCGGCGATCTCGTAAACGGTTTCCTTTTTGTCCCCGCTTTTGCCGGCGATAATGACCTCCGTGGCCTCCTCGCCGACCTTTTTGAGGATTTTGTCGATGCCCTTTTCAAAAAGGTAGGAGGTGTAGGAGCCCTCCTTGGGGTCGGTTTTGCGGCCGGCGATGAGGGCCATCAGGTCGTCCGCGGAAAAAGTGTCGGTTGTATCGGGGCCGTAAACCGTATCGGTAAAGCAGGAATTTGTGCCCCGGTGACAGGCCGGACCGTCCTTTCTGACGTAGACCGCCAGCGCGTCCCGGTCGCAGTCGGCCTTAACGGACACGATGCGCTGGACGTTGCCGGAGGTTTCGCCCTTGCGCCACAGCGCCTGCCGGGACCGGGACCAGAAGCAGGTCCGCCCCTCCCGCAGGCTGATGGCAAGGCTCTCCTCGTTCATATACGCCATCATCAAAAGGTCCCCGGTATCCGCGTCGATGACAATCGCCGGAATTAGACCTTTATCGTCAAACTTCAATTCGTCCAGATTAACCATAATATCCTCCAATATGGCGGCGAAATGCCGAAGCAAGGCGGAAGCAGCAGCTTGGATTGTCATACCCGCGAAGGCGGGTATCCAGATGCTGCGCTTCGGAAATAGATTCCCGCCTGCGCGGGAATGACAGGAGAGGGAGCGCGCCGGAACGCCTTTATGATGCCAACTGCCGATTCCTGTCCGAGTGTGAATGACGGGTATTATATTCTCACCGTGATGCCCTCATTTTTCAGCGCGCGCTTGAGGTCCGGGATTTTTACCTCGCCGAAGTGGAAAATCGAGGCGGCAAGCCCCGCGTCCACCTTGGGCAGCGTTTCGAACAGCGCCGTAAAATCCTCGATTTTCCCAGCGCCGCCGGAGGCGATCACCGGGATCGACACGGCGTTGCAGACGGCGTCCAGCATCTCCAGGTCGAATCCCTTTTTAACGCCGTCGGTGTCGATGCTGTTGACCACCAGTTCCCCGGCGCCCAACGCTTCGCCCCTTTTGACCCACTCGATGGCGTCCACCCCGGTATCCTCGCGCCCGCCCTTGGCAAAAACGCGAAACTGCCCGTCCACGCGCTTGATATCCACCGACAGCACCACGCATTGGTCGCCGTATTTTTTTGCCGCTTCCCGGATGAGCGCCGGGTTCTTGATGGCGCCGGAATTGACGCTGACCTTGTCGGCGCCGCATTTGAGCACCCGGTCAAAATCGTCCACCGTGTTGATGCCGCCGCCCACCGTCAGC
>JAJUHI010000151.1 GCA_029267955.1 Sporobacter termitidis
GACCGTTTTGATCATCGCCGCAACCTGTTTGATCGCCGTGACGATGCCGGCGTTAAACGCCCTCGTCGCCCAGGTGACGCCGAAGGACAAGGTCTCAAACGCCTATTCGCTGATGTACCTGGGCAACAATCTGGGCATGGCGGCAGGCCCCGCCGCCGGCGGCTTGCTGTTCGCCGCGCATCTGGAGTGGCTGTTCGCCCTCAGCGGCGTGGCCATGCTGCTGTCCGCGGCCCTGGTGCTGCTCAAGGTCCGGGGCGGCGTCAAACCGGCGATGCCGGTACAGGAAGCCGGCAGCGGGGACGGCGGGGCCCTGTCCGTCTTTCAGCTGCTGCGCCGCCGGCCGTACATGGCCGCCTTTTCGGTGATCTTGCTGCTTTACAGCTTCTGCTATATCCAGTGGAACTTCCTCCTGCCGCTGCAGATGGGGGACCTTTATAAGGAGGCGGGAGGCGGGCGGTTCAGCCTCCTGTTCAGCATCAACGCCTGGGCGGTTATCCTGCTCACGCCCCTATTAACGTCCGTCACCCAGCGCCTGGCGCCGGCAAAATCCGTCGCGGTCGGCGGGATATTTTACGCCGCCGCCTTTGCCATCTTCGCTGTCAGCGGCAGCCTCGCGCCGTTTATCGCCGGCATTGTGGTGCTGACGGTGGGCGAGATTCTGATTACATACAACAGCAGCAGCTATATCGCCCTGCGCACGCCGGAATCCCATTTAAGCCGCGCCAATTCCCTGCTGACCGTTGTGACCAGCGCCGGCTACGCCGTCGGCCCGGCGGCCATGGGCGGCCTCCTGCTCCTGATGACGATCCCCGGCGCCTGGCTTCTTGTCGCGGCGCTGATGGCGGCCGGCGCCGCCTGCATGCTGGTTTTCCACCGGCGGGACAAGCGCCGCGCCCAGTAACAGCACCGCTTTGTTCGATTTTCGGATAAATTAAGACATCTACAATCCTCGGCCCCCGGAAAATCGTTTTCCGGGGGCCTTGAAAATTTGAGTCAACGGCATACAATGTGTTTGACCAAACGGGTTTAACCGGTTTGGTTAGGAGGCGAAGGGATGAACGAAAAGTTTTATGAGCTCCCGGAGGAGAAAAGACTGCGGATAATCAACGCCGGTTTTGAGGTGTTTTCCCGGAACACCTACAAAAAAGCGTCGACGGACGACATCGCGGTGAAAGCCGGTATCTCCAAGGGGCTTTTGTTCTACTATTTTCACGATAAAAAGTCGCTGTACCTGTTTCTGTTCGATTACGCGAAGCAACTGATGGAACAGCGGGTTGTAGACGCGGGTTTCTGGGAGATCACGGATATCTTTGAGCTTCTGGAATACGCGGCCCGCAAGAAGTATGAGATCCTGCTCAAGAGCCCGCATATCATGGATTTTATGATTCGCGTCATGCAGGACCAGCAGGAGGCCGTTTCCGGAGATTTGAACCGGAAATGGCTGGGCGCGTCGGATGAGGTGTTTGTCAAATACTTCGCGCGGATGGATTTTTCCAAATTCCGCGAGGATGTGAACTGGCGGGAGCTTATGCAGATGCTGTTCTGGACGGCCGAAGGTTATATCTACGACATGTACCGGCGCGGCGTGCGCCTGTCGCTGGACGACCTGATGGATAAGTTCAAACGCTGGGCAGACCTGTACAGGAAAATCGCCTACAAGGAGGAATATTTGAAATGAGCGCCGTCATCGAAACGAAAAAGCTGACGAAGTACTACGGCAAGGCCCGGGGCATCATCGACGTGGACCTGACCGTCAACGAGGGTGAAATCTTCGGCTTCATCGGCCCCAACGGGGCGGGCAAATCCACCACGATCCGCGCGCTGCTCAACCTGATTTACAAAACCAGCGGCGAGGCGCGCATATTCGGCCTGGACTGCGAAAAGGACAAGGTGAAAATCCTTGAGGACGTGGGGTATCTGCCCGGCGAGGTCTTTTATTATGACAACATGCGGGCCATCGACCTGCTCCGGTATTCCGCCAGCTTTTACAAAAAGGACTGTACGAGGAAAATCGAAGAGCTGGCCGACATCCTGCAATTGGACCTGAATAAAAAAATCGAGGACATGAGCCTGGGCAACAAGAAAAAGGTCGGCATCATCCAGGGCCTTCTCCACTCCCCCCGCCTGATCATCCTCGACGAGCCCACCAGCGGCCTCGATCCGCTGATGCAGAAGACGTTTTTCGACCTCATCAGGAGAGAAAACGCGCGCGGCGCGACGGTGCTGTTTTCGTCGCACATTTTAAGCGAGGTCCAGCGCATCTGCGACCGGGTGGCCATCATCAGGGACGGCCGTATCGTCAAGACCCAAAAGATATCGGAGCTGAAACAGGACGCATACAAAAGGGTCTCGTTTACGGTAAAGCCCGACGGCGGGAAGCCGGCCGGCATCAGCGTCGAGGGCGCGCAGAATGTGGAGGTCCAGGGCGACACCGTCAGCTTTATTTTCAAGGGCGACGTCAACGCGCTGCTCCGGGCGCTGTGCGGCTATCCGCTCGCCAATATCGACATTGCCGAGCCGGCGCTGGAGGAAATCTTCATGCACTACTACGCCAACTGACGGCAGGCCGCGAACTGGAGGTTTACATGAATATCTACCTGTTTGAACTCAAATCGCAGCTGAAGAGCTTTCTGATCTGGACGGCCAGCCTCATCGCCGTGTATCTGGTGTTCATGACCGGCATGTTTGACGTCCTTATGGAGAGCAAGGACGCCTTTGAAAAGGCGGTCGCCGGCTTCCCGCCCGCCTTTTCGGCCGCTTTCGGACTGCATCTCGATAAGCTCTTTACCTTCGGCGGGTTTTACGCCTTTGTCTTTACGTACATCGCCCTGGTGGGCGCGATTATGGCCGTCTCGCTGTCCGTTGCCGTCTTCTCCCGGGAAAAGCGGTCAAAATGCGGCGATTTCCTGCTGACAAAGCCGGTGGGCCGCGGGACTGTTTACCTATCAAAGCTTCTGGCGGTACTGACGCTTTTGGCGGCGGCCAATGTCCTGTTTATCCTGGTTTCCGCCATAAGCTGTTCCGGCTCTGCGGCGGCGGGTACGGAGTTGGGAAGGGTTGTCTGGGCGGCCGCCGCGCTCTTTTTCACGCAGCTGGTCTTTATGGGCGTCGGCATTGCTTACGCGGTTTTCGCCGGGAAGGTCCGCGCCGTTTCCGGCGTCGCCACGGCGTTCGGGTTTGGCGGCTTTATCCTGTCCGCCCTCCGAAGGCTTCTGGAAAAGGAGGCGGTCCGTTTTATCGCCCCGCTGGATTACTTTAGCACGGCGGCGGTGTTTGAAACGGGCGGATATGAGGCGAAATATGCCGTGACAGCGGCCGCCGTCACCGTTATCTGCCTCATGTTATCGTACATCAGATTCACCGGCAGCGACGCGCCGGCGCTGTAGATCGGGGTGGTTTTATGAATATCTTAAAACGTGAATTGCGCGCCGGGCTCAAGCCTTTCCTGCTGTGGATGATCGCCGTGTTCACGTTTGTTTTCATCGGCATAATTAAATTCGGGGGCATCAATACGGGCGGCGCGGATTTATCCAAGCTGCTGGCGTCATTTCCACGGATTCTGCTGGCTATGCTGGGCATGGCCGGCGTCGACGTCAACACGCTTTTAGGCTACACCGCCGTGCTGTTTTATTACGTGCTCATCTGCGCGGCGATTTATTCGGTGTATCTGGGCGCCGCGGCGGTTACCAGGGAAAGCGTTGACAAGACCTATGAATTTATTTTTACAAAGCCGCGGACGCGCGGGTTTATCCTGGGCATGAAGCTGCTGGCCGGCTGGCTTTATCTGCTGCTGTTTTGCGTTTTCAGTTTTCTCTTCTCCGTCTGGTCAATCGGCCTGCTGCGGGTTGCCGAGGATGTGACGGCGCAGGTTTTGCTGTTTTCCCTGTCGCTTTTTCTGATCGGATCGCTGTTTATCGCCCTGTCCGCGTGCCTGTCGGCGCTGTCGGCCCGGGCGGAAAAAGGCGCTCTCCGGGGCAACCTGGCGTTTTTGTACGCTTTTATCCTGGGCTCTGTCAGCGACATGCTGGACAATGCCGGGGCGCTGCGCGTTATTTCACCCCTCCGGTATTTCCCGGCATCAGAAATTATCGGCGGCCGTCTCCACGGCGGTTATATCGCCCTGACCGCCCTTTTGACCGCCGCTTTTCTGCTGATCGCGTTCAGCCGGTTTTACAAACGGGACCTGACGTAAAAGCAAGACGCATGACTGCAAACAAGGGCCGCAGACGAAACCGCCTGCGGCCTTTTTTTGCTATTTTCCGTTTTTTGAAGCGCGGATAAGCACGGAGATCGCTTCCGCAACGGTTCCGACGACAATCGCCGCAATGACGACGATGATGCCGGTATGCACGTGCCCGGCCAGCGCCGCCGGGTCGCTCCCCAGCTTATCCGCCAGCCGCGCCATAAATTCGGGGGTGAAGACATCGGGCCGCAACAGAAACGCCACGGAGACGACGGCGGCGGCGACCTCCTGTAGAATGTGAAGACCGGCGGTCAGGAAGGTCCAGCGCCCCTTTATAAGCTTCACGGCGGCGGCAAGGACGTCCAGCGCGATGACGAGGATGAACAGGGGCAGAAACGACAGCACCAGCGCCCGGTTAAACAGCGGCACCGCCGCCGAGCCCGCCTCGTACCACGCCAACAGCGGCGGGTTGCGGAGCGTGGCAATCAGGAAGACGACGGAGAGAATGACGGAGACAACGCCGCCCGCGATGGTATCGCCGGGCTTGATCGCCGCTTTGGGGCCGACCGGAATTTCCAGCAGGTTTTTCGGCGTCCAGCGCCCGTCGCCGGCGTTCCCGGGGATGCGTTCATAGATGAAGAAGACCAGCGTTACCCAGAAAAACGCCGTCAGCAGCCCCTCATAAATGCCGGAGACGATGCCGGTTACAAGCTGTGCAAGCGTCTCCGCGGCGGACAGCCCGCCCTGATAATCCAAGGCGAAGGTCACGACCGCAATCCCCGCAAAAACGGCCGCCAGCGTCACGGCGGCGGCTTTAAGCACCGTCATGTAGCTGTCAAAATGCTCGGGCGCTATCAGGTGCCGGGGGTTCGGATGGTAGCCCACAGCCAGCCGGGAGGGGCTTCCCAATTCGGTCAAAACCCGCTCGACGTCCTCCTCCGACGGGTCATCCGGCAGCATATCCTCAATGTTGGAGCGCAGCTCCCGCGCCACATCCTCCCGTATTTGCTCCGGCAGCCGGCGTGTAACGGCGTACAGGTACCGGTCAATCATATTTGTCATTACGGCTCCTCCTTCAACAATGCGTTCAGGGCCTCCGTCGCCCTTTGCCATTCCACAACCAGCGCCCTGTAAAGCTCCAAGCCCGTTTTGCTGAGCACATAATACTTCCGCGGCCGCGCGGCGGATGTATCCCAGTTGTTTTCCAAAAGTCCCTGGGCTTCCAGCCGCCGGAGCAGCGGATACAGGGTGTTGGCCTCAATCTGGACACCCCGCTCCTCCAGGCTCTGCAGC
>JAJUHI010000152.1 GCA_029267955.1 Sporobacter termitidis
CCTAAATTGATGGTGGAGACGAAGAGGATCGAACTCTCGACCTTACGGATGCGAACCGTACGCTCTCCCAGCTGAGCTACGCCCCCACGCTTTATTCTTTCCTCGGCCCGCTTTGAAGCGGCAATATTACCGAGCGGACATGATTATAGCAGATTTCTCTCGCGGTGTAAAGAGCAAAGATTGCTATAAAATCCTGTATCATCAAGGTTATTTTTCCCTTGAAATCCCGTTATAATATTACGTTTTGTATAACACCGGAGGGCGGAATGCGAAACGATTTGAATACGCCAAAATCACGTCAGAATACGTCTTGCGGATTCATGACTTAATTCGACAGTTTTTTTCTCGTTTTGACATATATTCTGCGGCTGTTGGGTTTACGTAAATTAAGGTCTGAATATGCTTTACGGAGAGTTATTCACATTATCCACAGGTTTATCCACAGGCATCATTTACAACTGCGGCAACATCTTGATACGTTTTTTAGGATTTTTTGACATGCCGTCCGCGCGAGACAGGCATCGGGAACCGCGCCTTTTTCCCCATTGACATAACAACACTTATCGACTGAAAAGGCGGCTGGAATTTTTGTTTCATAATGGTCTAAAGTTTTTCTTTATTCCAACGATAAGTCATGCTTTATCTCGTATTTTCGGATAATTTATATAAAAACATTGTCCATATCCATTGTCGCATAGGCGTTGAGGTCCATGCCGGCGGTCCGCCCGTCCAGGTATTCGTAATAGCCCTGGCAGCCGATCATGGCGGCGTTGTCGCCGCATAAGGACAGGGGCGGTATAAAAAGCGTTTTCCCTTCGGCTTCCGCCGCCCGGACAAAGTCGGCGCGGATACGGGAATTTGCCGCCACGCCGCCGGCGACGGCAATCCTGTCACGCCCCAGCTCCCGGGCGGCGGCCATCGTCCGCGGGACCAGCATCTCGCTGACAGCGCAGGAAAAAGACGCGGCCAGGGAGGCCCGGTCGAGGGCCTCGCCCTTTTGCGCGGCATTGTGGACGATGTTGACAACGGCTGTTTTCAGCCCGGAAAAGGACATGTCGTAAGGATGGTCTTCAATGACGGCGCGCGGCAGCTTGTACAGCCTGTCGTCGCCGCCCTGGGACAGGTCGTCCAGCGGCTTACCGCCGGGATACGGCAGGCCCAGCACCCGGGCGACCTTGTCAAAGCATTCCCCCGCCGCATCGTCGCGGGACGCGCCGATGACGCGGATATCCGTGTAGCCGCGCACGTCGGCAATCAGCGTGTTGCCGCCGGAAACGATCAGCGCCAGAAACGGCGGCGTAAGCTCCGGGTAGGCGATATAATTTGCCGCAATATGGCCGCGTATATGGTGCACCGGGATCAGCGGGACCCCCAGGGACAGCGCCAGGCCTTTGGCAAAGCTGACGCCCACCAGCAGCGCGCCGATCAGGCCGGGGGCGTAGGACACGGCCACGGCGTCAATTTCCTTTTTCGTGATACCGGCCTTATTAAGGGCCAGCTCCGACAGCCGGCACAGCACCGCCACATGGTTGCGGGAGGCAATTTCCGGGACGACGCCGCCGTAAAGGGCGTGCATGTCCGCCTGGGAAAATACCTCGCTGGACAGCACCTCGCGCCCGTTGCGCGTGACGGCAACAGCCGTTTCATCGCAGGATGTTTCAACAGAAAAAATCAGCATTAATATTGACCTCGGTACTCAATCAAACTTTTTTAGCAGCAGGGACATGACAAGCGCGTCCTCCACAGGATTACTGTAATAATTTTTGCGGCGGCCGGCAACCGTGAAGCCGAATTTTTCATACAGGCCGATAGCCGCGCTGTTGCCGGCGCGGACCTCGAGATAGACGGAGGCGGCGTCATGGCGGCGGCTGTCTTCCAGCATGGCTTCCATTAAAAGCCCGGCGATCCCCTGCCGGCGGCAGACTTCTCGGACGGCGATCTGGTACAGCTCCGTCTCGTCGGCGGCCCGGCGCGTGATCACAAAGCCGAGGACCGTACCGCCGCCGGCAGCCTCGTCCTCCCTGACGGCAACGGCAAAAAAGCCGTCCTCACGCCCGATCTGATCCAGCAGCGCCCGCTCCGACCAGGGGGGCGAAAAGGCGGCCCGCTCCAACTCCAGAACGGACGGAATATCCGCTTTTCGGGCTTCTCGTATCCGGATCATTTGGCGTCAAACCAGCTTTTCCCGATATGGGCCTCAACCGTCAGGGGTACGGATAACGTCACGGCGTTTTCCATCTCCTCGATCAGGATTCGCTTCACATTATCGGCTTCATGCTCCGGGCATTCGGCGATGAGCTCGTCGTGCACCTGGAGAATCAGCCGGGCGGAGAGTCCCTCTCTTTTAAAGCGGCGGTAGGTGTTGACCATGGCCAGCTTGATGATGTCGGCCGCCGTCCCCTGCATGGGCGTGTTCCGGGCCGCGCGCTCGCCGAAGGACCGCACGTTGAAATTGGACGATTTGAGCTCCGGCAGATACCGGCGGCGGCCCAGAAGGGTTGTGACAAACCCGTCCTTTTTCGCCTGCGCCACGATGTCGTGCATGTACCGGTTGACGCCGGCATACTTGGCGAAGTAGCTTTGTATATACGCCTTGGCCTCCTGGACGGAAACGCCGATATCCTGCGCCAGGGAAAACGCCGAGATGCCGTAGACAATGCCGAAATTAACGGCCTTTGCCCGGGACCGGTGCACCGGGGTCACGTCCCCCGGCGGGATGCCGAAAACCTGCGAGGCTGTGACAGTGTGGATGTCCTCCCCGCTGACAAAGGCCTGCAGCATCGCTTCATCATGGGCGATATGGGCCAGAAGCCGCAGCTCAATCTGAGAATAGTCCACGTCAACAAGGACGTTGCCGTCCCCCGCCACAAACATCTTCCGCAGCTCGCCGCCCACCTCCTTGCGGACGGGGATATTCTGCAGGTTCGGCTCGGTGGACGACAGGCGCCCCGTCGCCGTCACCGTCATCTGGAAGCTGGTGTGAATGCGCCCGTCGTCGGAGATGACCTTCATCAGACCGTCGGCATAGGTGCTTTTGAGCTTTGTCAGCTCCCGGTACTCTATCAGGAGCTCAATGATGGGGTGCTTGCCCCGCAGGTACTCCAGAACCTCAATATTCGTCGAGTAGCCCGTCTTCGTTTTCTTCGGCGCGGGCAGCATCAGCTTGTCAAAAAGGACGGTGCCGAGCTGCTTGGTGGAGTTGATATTAAACGCTTCTCCGGCCAGCTCGTAAATGGCCTTCTCCAGCATCCCGATTTTCACCGACAGCGCGTCGCCGAATTCCTTCAGCGCCTTTTTATCGATGTAAAAGCCCGCCTGCTCCATGTCAGCCAGAACGGCGCACAGAGGCAGCTCGATTTCATTAAACAGCTTGTCCATGCCGCTCTCGGCAAGTTTGGGCTCCAGCGCCTCCTTGAGAGCGGCAATGGCGACAGCCTCCGAGTGCAGCCGCGAGGGCGCCTCCGCGTCATCCAGCAGCGACAGCTGGCCGTTTTCATCCTCATCGGAATCAACGGACAGGCCGCAGCAGCGCTCGGCCAGCTTGCTGAGCTTATAGGAGCCGTCCGTCGGGGACAGCAGGTACGCGGCCAGGGCCGTATCGAATATCCAGCCCTCGGACGGTATCCCCAGCTCCAAAAGCCGGCGCATCATGTCCTTGATGTCGTGGCCGGCCTTTTTAACGCCGGCGCCCATCACGCGGCGCAGCACGCTGTCAAAGTCCACCGTTTTGCCCCGCTGTAATATATAAGCCGTACCAGAGCAGCTGTCATAAACGGCCGCCGTCTGAAGCATCGCATCGGCGCTGACGGCAACCCAGGGCGCTGCGATCAGCGCCGCTTCCATATCGGCGGCATCGGCAGCTGTCATTACCGCTTTTGCGGTGCTTTCGGCACGCTGTACTAAGGGCTCTGCCCCATCGGCGGGCGGCTTTAAGCCGAACTTCTCCGTCAGCCGTTGAAACTCCAGTTTTTGAAAAAGCGCGTACAGCGCGTCGTTGTCGATCTCCCGGCGCAGATTGTCCGACGGGTGAAATTCCATCGGGACGTCCCGGCAGATGGTCGCCAGCTTATAGGACATCCGGGCAGCCTCGGAGCCATTAGCCAGCTTTGCCTTCACGCTGTCCCTGATGTCCAGGCTGTCGAGACTGCTGTAGATATCGTCGATGGTGCCGAACCGCCGGATGAGCTCCAGCGCCGTTTTCTCCCCGATGCCCGATACGCCGGGGATATTGTCGGAGGAGTCGCCCATCAGCGCCTTCAGGTCGATCATTTTGACAGGCTCAAACCCGTATTCCTCCTGAAATCTCTCCGGGGTATATTCCACCGATTCGGTCTGCCCCATGCGGGATTTGACGTGCCGGACATGGGTCCTGTCGGAAACCAGCTGCAGGCTGTCCTTGTCGCCGGTGACAATGACGCAATCCCACCCTTCCGCCTCACATTTGGCGGAGATTGTGCCGATGAGGTCGTCGGCCTCCCAGCCGGCCAGCTCGTACCGGGGGATATTCATGGCATCCAATACGGACTTTAAAATCGGCATCTGGACGCTCAGCTCCTCCGGCATCGCCTTGCGCTGGGCCTTATACGCCTCAAATTGCTCATGGCGGAAGGTCGGCGCCGGCAGGTCAAAACAGACGCAAACCGCGTCCGGTGCTTCTTCTGCAAGCAGCTTGGACAAAATTGTGAGAAAGCCGTACACCCCGTTTGTCGGCGTGCCGTCCCGGGTCGTCAGTAGCCGGATGCCGTAAAACGCCCGGTTGACAATACTGTTGCCATCGAGCACCATAAGTTTTTTTGCGCCCATATTATCGCCGCTCTCTTACTCGTTATTTCAGTTAAATGTTGCCGGGATTATTATACCATATACCATCGCGCCTTGTCACAGAAGACATAAAAGCAGGCTGCCGGCCTTTTTGCGGCTGCGGCAGCCTGTTTCTTATGCTTTTTTCCACTTGACGCCCTGGGGGGTGTCCTCCAGGATGATGCCCATTTCCTTGAGCTTGTCGCGGATGCGGTCCGCCTCCGCCCAGTTTTTCTCCTTCCGGGCCGCCTGGCGGGCTTCAATCAGGGCCGTCACCTCGGCTTCAAGGCTCTGGTCCGCCGCGTCGTCACCGTAAAGAAGGCCGAGCACGCCCTCAAGCTCATCAAACATCCGGAGAATTTGCGCGGCCAGTTTCTTGGAGGGCTTCCTCTCCGGCGCCGTGGCGGTATTGGCCTCCCGTACCAATTCAAAGAGGACCGCGATGGCGTCGGCCGTGTTAAAATCGTCGTCCATGGCCTCAACAAAATGCTCGCGGAAGGCGGGCAGGCCGGAAACGACCGCTTCCTCTCCCGGCTTAAGGCTGTCCCCGTCGCCGTTTTCGCTAAGGAATA